>CAXPEK010000088.1:0-15811 GCA_964216065.1 Candidatus Actinomarina sp. | reverse complement strand
CATAAGGATAGGTGCCATAGTCATTATCTAACATTACACCTTGCGCCCCTTCAAACATAATAATTTTACCTTCCTCTTTATGTTGATTTAATATTTTCCAAGCGGGCTGAGCATATTTTAGAATTTTAGGAGCAATCTCTTTTAATTTTATTAAAATTTCATTCTTACTAATTATTTGGCTATTTACTGTAGAAATTATTGGGCCATAAAATTCTAATAATTCAGTAATTTTTTTGTCTAATAGATCAAAATCTGCTAAATCACATACTCTGATATTTTTGCGAGCAACTTTATCAGCATAAGCAGGGCCAATACCTCTTTTTGTGGTACCAATTTTTTCGTTAGAACGAATTTTTTCACATACTTCATCAATAATTTGATGTATAGGTAAAATTAAATTAGCATTTTCAGCAATAATTAATTGCTCATCTGCAATTTTAATGCCTTGTGCTTCTATTTGCGCAATTTCTTTAACTAAATGAAAAGGATCAAGTACTACTCCATTACCAATAACTGAAATTTTACCTTCTCGTAAAATATTAGAAGGTAAAAGGCTTAGTTTATAAGTTTGATCTTCAACTACTATAGTATGACCAGCATTATGACCTCCTTGGAATCTAACTACTATATCTGAATTAGCTGATAAAAAATCTACTATTTTTCCCTTTCCTTCATCTCCCCACTGTAGTCCAACTATTGATATTAGCATTATTAGCTCTATTTATAAAATTACAAACCTAACCAATATATAGCTAAACATATAGTTTGCAAGATTTTGCCAACTTATTTGCACAATTCCATCATCTTGTTATAAGCATTGGTAAAGCCCATTAGAGAATAAGTATCTATAGCATATTGTCCTTCTGCGGATGTTCCTTTAGCATTTAAAGAATTACCAGCTTTGAGTGTAGTAATTATCTCTTGATCGAGTTTTGAGCTTTCAGCCCAAGCAAGATTATCTTCTATTTTGCGTAAATTAAATGATTTATCATTTATTTTAAATTCAACTTCGCCACCAATTTTATAAGGGAATCCACTAGATATACTTACTTCAGCTTCTCTATCTTTAAATTTGCTAACTAGCAAGTAAGCCTCTGCTCTTGATTCAAAATTACCAGATTCTTCTTTAGGCACAGAGACTATATAACATATTTTTTGCTCTTCTTGCAGCGTGGTTAAAACATGCCAATCTTCAAAGATTTGTTCTAAATTTTTTGCCTGAAGATTAGTGCAAAATAAAAATAAAAAAATTGCTGTATAGATTTTTTTGAGCATGACTTTATAATAAAAGGTTAATTAAATATAGTTAAGATGATTTTTTTTGCTAAAGCAATAGTTTTTTTTGCCTTAATTTTTTTTTCAGCTTGTGAAAAATATTATGTTGGTTTCGTAAGAACCTCATCTCTTGATATTCCTAATCTAGAAAGCTTTAGTTACAATATTTATAATGATCGCGTTATTGTTAAGGGATCTATTAATTCAGAACTTTTTATTGGTGATTTATATTCGACTAAATTAGTCAGAAAAATTGAAGAATTTAGAAATCCTAATATTAAAAAAAGCATAATTAAAGAACGCAATAATATGTCAGTTTTGCGGCTTACTGGCAATAAATCTTCAGTCATAGAATGTTTTGTTAAGCAAAATAACAGCAGAAATATAAAAAAAGGTGGAAAAGGACGTTGTTATCTGGTAAATACAGGACAAACCTTTGATATTACTTTTGAAAGACCTTATTTCTAATGAATAATAAAGCAAATATACACACATTATATGCCGTATCAGCAATAGTTATAGGTATGTTTTGTCTAGCGTTTGCATCAGTGCCATTATATAATTTATTTTGCAAAGTAACCGGATTTGGCGGTACTCCTAAAATTGTTGCAAGCAATATTGAGCAAGTAGGTAAAAAAGAATTTACCATATTTTTTAATGCAGATAGTCATTTAGAATGGTTATTTAAGCCAGTAAAACGCAAAATTAACACTAAATCAGGAGTCAGTAATTTGGTGTTTTATGAGGCGCAAAATAAAGCTCAAGAAAGTTTAACTGGCACTGCAACATATAATATAACTCCGGCTAAAGCGGGTAGTTATTTTAGCAAAATAGAGTGTTTTTGTTTTGATCGGCAAACACTACAAGCTGGCGAAAAAATGAATTTTCCTGTTTCTTTTTACATAGATCCAGCCATAGAAGATGATCCTTACTTAAAAGATGTCACACAAATCACTTTATCATATAGTTTTTTTCAGGCTGAGGATTAATGCGTAATATATTTGATTTATCTTATAATGAGTTAGTTCTTGCTTTGCAGCAAGAGGGTTTTGCAAAATATCGTGCAGCACAAATTTGGAATTGGCTGTATAAAAGAGGAGTAGATGATTTTAGTGAAATGCATAATATTGCCAAAAAATTACAACAATATTTGCAAGCTAATTTTATAGTTAATCCCCTTAAAATAGTTACAGAGCAGAAGTCGCAAGATGGCACAATTAAATGGCTTTTTGCGTTAGCTGATGGTAAAGAAATAGAAACAGTTTTTATTCCAGAAGAAAAACGCGGTACTTTATGTATTTCTTCCCAAGTAGGTTGTACTTTAAATTGTAAATTTTGTCATACAGGAACGCAATTATGGCAAAAAAATCTAACTAGAGCAGAAATTATCGCCCAAATTTTTTTTGCGAAACAATTAATAGGAGAATTTAGCTCTGAAAAAAGATTAATCACTAATATAGTTTTTATGGGTATGGGCGAGCCTTTATTAAATTATGATAATGTTAAGGAGGCTTGCAAAATTATAATTTCGCCAGAAAGTTTTGATTTTTCATGGCGTAAAGTAACAATTTCAACCTCTGGCATTATACCAGCGATAGCGCAAATGCAAAATGAATTAAAAGTTGGTTTGGCAATTTCACTTCATGCGTCAAATAATGAATTAAGAACTGAGATTATGCCCATTAATAAAAAATATCCTTTAGCTGAATTATTAGCAGTATGTAAAGCTTATATATTAAAAACAGATCAGAAAATTATGCTTGAATATGTCATGTTAGAAAATATCAATGATAGTCAAGAACATGCAGCAGAATTAATAAAAATGGTAAAAGATATGCCGGTTAAATTTAATTTAATTCCATTTAATAGCTGGCCTGGTTGCGCTTATAAATCTTCATCAAATAATAGAATACATAGATTTTCAGAATTATTATTTAAGGCAGGAATAGAAGCTCCTATAAGAAAAACTAGGGGAGCAGATATTTTGGCTGCCTGCGGTCAGCTAAAATCATTTTTAACTAAAGCAGAAAAACCTTAAATCTTAAATTTTTTCTCATATCATATAAATAATAAGCTACAGGTATAAAATGTTAGATTTAAAAACAGTAACTATTTTAGGAGGTACAGGTTTTATTGGCCGGTATTTAGTGAAAGAATTAGCTAAAACTGGTGTAAAAATAAATTTAGTCTCAAGATATCCAGATGAGGCCCTATTTTTAAAAGTTACTGGTTCAGTTGGGCAAATTAACTTAGTACGAGCAGACTTGTTAAAAGAAACAGAAAAATTAGCTGAAATTATTAGTGTTAGCGATGTTGTAGTTAATTTAGTAGGTTCTAATAAATTAACTAAACAAAGTGAGTTCCGCAATTATTATGCTAAATTACCTGAATTAATTGCTCGTTATTGTAAAGAATATAAAGTTAAAAAATTTATTCATGTTTCTGCCAATTCTAGACTTGCTAAATCAAAATTTTCAGCTGCCAAACATCTTGGTGAAAATTTAGTAAGAGAAGAATTTCCTGAAACTATTATTGTAAGACCAAATATAGTTTTCGGTTTAGAAGATAATTTTTGTAATAAAATTATAAAATTATCTAAAATTTTACCTGTTTTTCCTCTAGCTAAACAAAGTAATAATCAAATTCAGCCAGTATATGTAAATGATCTCGCTAAGGCCTTAAGTCAAATCATTAGAGAACCACATAACAGATCCCAGATTTATTGTCTGGCGGGACCAGATATTTTTACTCTACCTGAATTAGTAGAAAAAATAAGTTTATCTATGGGTAAAAAAAAGAGAATTTTATTTTTGCCACAATTTATATTATTAGCAATAGCCACAATAATTGAATTATTTAACTGCAAAATTATCACCAAAGATTATTTAAAAAGATTACAAGAAGAAAATATCACGGGAAAGAATCAATTAACTTTCTTTGATATGCACATGCAACTACATAATATAGATGAGATTTTACCATTATATAATGGTGTATATCGAACTTCTTGTTATTTTCAGAAGAATTAAAGAAAATTCTTGAGTAAAATATAGTTTTTTATAATATGAGCTGAAACTTTACATTAAAATATGAAAACACATCAGTTCCATTTAGTTAATCCAAGCCCTTGGCCGATCTTATCTTCCTTTGCTGCATTTATATTATGTTTGGGTGGAGTTTTTTTTATGCATGAAGTAGCTTTGGGTAAGATTTTAATGCCCGTAGGTTTATTATTAGTACTATATTCAATGTATGTATGGTGGCGTGATGTAGTTAGAGAAGCGCGTAATGATTTAGCTCATACTGTGCCAGTACGTAAAGGCTTAAAAATTGGGATGACTTTATTTATTTTATCGGAAGTAATGTTCTTTTTTGCATTCTTTTTTGCATTTTTTCATGCAAATCTTTTTCCGGCAGACATATTAGATGGGGCTTGGCCTATTAAAGAAGGTGTGTGGCCACAAGAGCAGGTAAAGACTATAGACCCATGGAGCTTACCTTTTTTAAATACTTTAATTTTGTTATTATCGGGAACTACAGTTACATGGGCTCATTATGCTTTGTTAAATAATAAACCAAAAGAATTAGTTCAAGCATTAGGCTACACTGTGTTTTTAGGAGTAATATTTACAGTTTTCCAGGCATATGAATATCATCATGCCTTATTACATAATTTTACTTTTAGTGAAACTACTTATGGTTCTACTTTTTATATGGCAACTGGTTTTCATGGTTTTCATGTTATAGTAGGAACTATATTTTTGTTAGTTTGCTATTTTCGTGCGCGCAAAGGACAATTTTCAGAAGAAAATCACTTAGGTTTTGAATTTGCAGCATGGTATTGGCATTTTGTTGATGCGGTTTGGTTATTTCTGTTTGCGGTTATTTATATTTGGGGCTCTTAATTAAGTATAAAATAGGGGTCGCAACTAGCTATTTTTGAGCTTTTTTTATAGAGTTTAGGTTGTGCTGAAATATTTTCAACACAATTATTGTTACTTAGACCTGCATCTATTCTTAGAGAACCAGTTTCAGGATATTTATCATCAAATTTTTGTTCTAGATAAAAAATAGTGTGTGGGTTAAGCGAATCCTCTGCTATTCTCCTGGTTTTAACATTAGTAGCTTTGCCTAAATATAAGGAATGTTTATTGTAAGCGAAGCTGCCAAAAGCAGACCATAAAATATTTGCTAGGTGGGTTGAGGGTACATTAGAATCAGCAATTGCATCATAATTGCTGTTTGTGATTCCTGTAAAATTACCATTAATAAGTTCTGCTTTAACTAAATGTTGCCAAGCATAATAACCCTCATCAAACCAATTAATATAGCCGTCACCATTACCATAATTACTATCAACCCAAAAATTCATATGGCTTGGCAGGTCACCTGGAAGCTGATTATATTGAAAAGAAAATTCTTTAACAGCCCGATCATAGATAGTAAATTCACTATGTATTTTTCTTAATTTATTATTATAGACCAATCTATTAGATGATATGGTTAAACCTATTATAATGCTAATTATTAAAATAGTGATAGCTAATTCTACAATGCTGTAAGCGGAATTGAAATTATTATTTTTCATTTTTTTAATTTAATATTTAATATTCCTGGATTATTTACATTACGGCTAAAATTTGCAATATTATATTGCTTTTTTCTAGCTTCTATTATTCTAGGTATTTCTGTATATAATGTGCCAAAATCACCATAATCATTTTTACCAATACCAGTGATAATTTGTAAGTTTCTAATTTGCTGTTTTTGGGCAAAATTTATTGTTTTAGTAATAATCTCTACTGATTGTTCTAAATTATAGAAATGCAAGTCAATAATTAAAGGTTCTGAAATTTTATTTATTTCTAATGAGTGATCGATCTTATCTGGATTTTTTAGATAATTAAACCAATCTTTTAATTCATGTTCAGCTATTTTATCAGACATATAGTTTTTCTTGCTTAATTTGATACTATCTACTAAAAAGTGCTAAGCAATAAAAAAAACAAATGACAGATATAATACCTTTTGACCAAAGAGATGGCTACATATGGTACAATAATGAATTAGTGCCATGGCAAGATGCCAAAACTCATATTTTAAATCATGGCTTACATTACGGTAATTGCGTTTTTGAAGGGGCCGCAATATATAATGGTACAATTTTTAAATTAAGAGAACATACTGAGCGTTTAATTAAATCAGCCCAACTGTTAGATTACGAAATACCATATTCTGTAACTGAGCTGGAAGAGGCAACAAAATTAATTGTTAAAACACAGAAAGTAGAAAATGGTTATATTAGACCTTTTGCTTGGCGTGGCTCAGAGAGAATGGCAATTAGTGCTAAAGATAATAAGATACATGTTGCCATTGCTAGCTGGACTTGGCCACCTTATTTTTCAGTTGAAGCGAAAATGCAAGGAATTAATATGGTGTTTGCTGAATATAAAAGGCCTTCTCCTGATACTGCTCCTTCTGCTTCTAAAGCAGCCGGACTTTATATGATTTGTACTATAAGCAAACATATAGCTGAGAGAGCTGGTTATAATGAAGCAATAATGCTGGATTTTGAGGGTTATATTGCTGAAGCTACATGTGCAAATATGTTTTTTGAAATTAATGATGAGTTACATACACCAATAGCAGATAGGTTTTTAAATGGTATTACTAGGCAGACTATAATTAGCTTAGCCAAGGATAGAGGTTATAAAGTAATAGAAAGAAGAATAAAGCCAGAAGAGCTGTCTAATGTACAAGATTGCTTTTTAACTGGTACTGCTGCTGAAATTACTCGAGTTAACTCTATAGAAACTAAAGATAAAAAAACTAAATATCAATTTTCATGTCATGATATTACAACAAATTTAATGACAGATTATTCAAAAGCAATAGGAAGATAGTGTCTGACAATTTATGGGTCTATGGTATTAATGCAGTAAGAGAATTATTAAAAGCCAATAAGCGTAAGATTATTCAGGTTTTAATAACGGAAAAAAATTTTTATAAGTACCAGCACCAAGCTGATTTTGCTATTTTGTACCAACAAAAAATTAAGCAAATAAAACATAAAGATTTTAACAAATATTTGGCTGATAATATTGCTCACCAAGGCTTAGCATTAGAAATCTCAAGGCCTAGTCTTTTATCAGAACAAGATTTACTGCAAAATATTGCGGAAAAAAAATATCTAGTGATTTTAGATCAAATTACAGATTTAGGCAATATAGGTGCTATTATGCGTTCTATGTGTGCTTTTGGTTTGCAAGATCTGATTTTGACTGAACACCATTCTGTATCAGATTATGGTCATTTATTGAAGGCTTCAGCAGGTTTAGCTGAATATTTGCAGATTTATAAAATTACTAATCTGACTAATATTTTAATTAAGCTTAAAACTTATGATTTTTGGTGCGCTGGTTTAGATGCTAAGGCTAAAGAAAATATTACTGTTCTTAAGCAATATGATAAATTAGCGCTAATTTTAGGTAGTGAGGGTAAAGGTATTAGAGAGTTAGTGAAGAAAAACTTAGATTTTACCGTTACTATACCAATGACAGGCGAAGTAGATAGTCTTAATGTTGCAAATGCAGCCTCAATTAGCTTTTATGCTTTACGTAATTAGTTAAAATTTTGCAAGTAAATTATTTCCCAGCTTACTTGGTAATTTTCTTGTTTTTGTAGTTTTCTGACTAGATCTTTATTAAAAGATGAGTTTTTTTCTGAGCTATTAGCACCAATATTTTTTAAAATATGAAAAAACTCTAATAAGTTTTTATATTCTTTTTTTATTAATTGTCTTTTTATAAATAAATTAGCAATGTTAGCATCTGCTAGTTTTGCTTTTATGGTTTTTAAGTCGTGCATTTTACGCAGATTAATTTCAGGAAAATCACGGCGAATTTCTTGAAAAGAATCATTGCCTAAAGTGCTAACTACATAAGGAGCGTTGGTTTTTTTTACTCTGCTAATTTCGCGTAGAATTTTAGTTAAATCTCCCCATTGTGCTGCAAGTGAAGATAAAACAATATCAAATTCATTAAAAGGCAAGGGCAATTTTTCCATATCAGCAATAATGGTTTTGGTATTTTTTATCTTATCTGCTATTTCCGCCATTTCTTTAGCAATATCTATTTGTGTGATTTGGATAGAAGGGTTAGAAAAACCAGAAAGTAGCATTTCAGCATTGATGATTTTTGCTAGATAGCCAGTACCACAACCTAAATCTAAAATTTTACTGCCTGGCATGATTTTTTCTTTTACCCGAAAAAAAACTTCCGCGGCAACTTCTTTTTGAATTTCGGAATATTGATTATAGGTATTGGCAGCTTTTGAAAAATTATTGCTAATATTTTGTTTAGTTAATTCTAAAGTCATTAATTAATTTATTAAATTTTATATTATCACTTAAGAAAGGTGCATGAGCAGCTTCTTTAAAATAAATTAGCTTAACATTTTTATGTATAGTTGCAAATTTTTTTCCCTGTATATTAGAAATAATCTGATCATTAGTGCCATAAATATACATAATTTCTTGATGTTGCTTTAATGTTACGTTGGGTATTTCAGGTAGTTTTTTAAGCCAAAACAGCAAATCTTCTGAGTAAAATTGATAATTATCTAATTTATTAATAATAGATTTAAATTTTTTATCTCCTGCACAAATAAATTTTTGAAAATTTGTTAAAAAAATTTTAGGGTTATGTTTAAAATCATTAATAATTTTTTGGTAGAAACTTCTTTTTACGCTATGAGTTTCATGTAAATATTCATAAGGAGTAGCAATTAATATAATTTTAGGAATGTTAAGCTTAGCAGCAATTTTTATGGCAATATGGCCTCCTTGTGACCAACCTATTATTAGATCATATTGGTTATTAAAATAATTATAATTAATTTCTTTATGAATAAGGTAATTATAGTAATCACTTGCTAAATTAATATTATTGCTTAATAAGCTAGGGTGTTGAGCCCAACCACTTATAGTTAATATATTAGTCATTTTGATATTCTTCCAGCTTTGCCGCAAGAGCTGCTAATCTTGCAATTACACTATAAAGTCTAAAATGTGGAGCGAATTCTGCCAAATCATCAGCTGGGATAAATTCTGCTCCAGCTGAATTTAAGTTATTTTTACTATCTTTTTGGTTATTAATGCGCAGAATAGAACCTACTATTTGACCATTTATCAAATAAATAAAAGGTTCAGCTGGGGCATTATTATATTGATCAATTGTTTCTATTCCTTCTTGAATTAAAATTTGATTATTTAATTTATTACTTTTTAAATTTTGCATTTTATTGCGGTTTTTTTTATTTAACTCAAAAACTTCCTCTGCCTGCTTTACAGCCATAATACCCATACCATAAGTTCCTTGATTTGCTTTTAAAAACACATAAGGTTCTTGTTTTAGGCCATATTTTTGATATTTATCTTTGATACGAGTTAAGGTTTTTTCAGTTTCAAGAGCAATACATTCTAAGCCTTTTCTTTCTTTGAAATTTATCTTTTTGCAAAAGCCAAGTTCGGTAGTAATAAAAAAAGGGTCAAAATTAAATTCTTGGGCAAATTCTGTGGCAATTTTATTATAGCTTAGAAAATGTCCATATTTGGTTCTTCTATACCAACCCATGCCCGTAGGTGGTACAAGTTTTTGCTCAATATTTTGTAATATTGTTGGGCTGCCAGAGGTTAAATCATTATTAACTATAATTAAATCAGCTATATAGTTATTTGCTATAATTATTTGATTAGCTGTTCTAGTTATTGGGTAAATAGTTAATTTTTTACCAGCTGCATCTTCTAGCTGCATTTTTTCTGTAAAATCTGGGTGAAATGAAGCAAGCTTTACTTCTCGCCCAGTAGCTTCTATAATTTGCTTTAAAATATTGATATTTTCTAAATATTTTAGGTTTCTAGTATGAAATTCAGTAATTAAAAGAATTTTGCTGATATCTGTATGCAAATATTTTTGTAAAGCTAAATTAGCATTTTCTCTCGCTTTGATTGATAAATTATTAAAGCCAGCAGGAAAAATATTAGTATCTACTGCGGCAATTTTGTGACCAGAATTTCTTAAATCTACAGAATTATATATAAAAGGTGGGTATGTTTTAAATTTTTCTGCAAACCAATCTTCAATTAATTTATGGTGCTGATTTATAATATTTTGTAATTCTATGGGCATATTTTTCCAGAAATAATAAGAAGATTCTTGTTTTTTTAAGAAATTAACCTAAATTTAATGGCTTCACATTTAGCATAAATGACTGATTTATTAAAGCAAGTTACAAATAAAAATATTAAAAGTGCCAATTATGATGCTCATTCTATAGAAGTATTAGAGGGTTTGGAGCCAGTTAGAAAGCGTCCTGGAATGTATATTGGCGGTACTGATCTCAATGCATTACATCATTTAATTGCTGAAGTATTTGATAATTCAATGGATGAGGTTGTAGCTGGTTATGCCACTAAAATAGAAGTTAATTTTTTAGATCTAAATAAAATCTCTATAAGTGATAATGGCAGAGGTATTCCTATTGACAAGCACCCTAAATATCCTGACAAGTCAGCTTTAGAAGTGATTTTATCAACTTTGCATGCAGGAGGAAAATTTAGTAATAAAGCCTATCAAACTTCTGGGGGATTGCATGGGGTGGGCATTTCTGTGGTAAATGCTTTATCCGAGGAGGTAATAGTAGAAGTTATTAGAGATAATAATTTATATCGTCAGAGCTTTAGTCGAGGCAAAGTTACCTCTGATTTAACTAAAATTGCTAAAGTAAAGCGTAAATCAGGTACTAGAGTTACTTTTATCCCTGATGAAAAGATTTTTACTGAACAGGCTAAATTTCAACCAGAAAAATTATATAAATTTATCAAAGCGAAAGCTTATTTACATAAGGGTGTTAAAATTCACTGGTCAGCTTTTCAGCAATTTGATAATATTCCACTGAAGGAAGAAATATGTTTTGTTAATGGAATTAATGATTTACTGGCAGATATTTGTGGAACAGAGCAGCTAATTATTGATGAAAAATTTTCTGGTAATGAGCCTTTGGCAGGGGGTGGAAGGTTAGAATGGTGTATAGCTTGGCCTGAATATCGTGATGGAGAATTACATAGTTTTTGTAATACAGTTAAAACGCCATTAGGGGGGACACATGTTACTGCTTTGAAATCTGGTTTATTAAAAGCAGTACAGAATTTTGCTATTTTACATAATAAAAAAAACTTAAATGTAATTGGTGATGATATTTTTAATGGCTCTGTGATTATTTTATCAGCTTTTATCTCTGAGCCGCAATTTCAGGGACAGACTAAAGAAAAGCTTGTTTCGCGTGAGATTATTAAAAAAATAGAAGATGTTATCAAAGACCAGTTTGAGCATTTTCTGACTAATTGTAATAAAAAAGCTAATATTCTCTTAGATTTTTTTATTCAAAAAGCAGCTGAGCGATTGAGCCGTAGGAAATTTAATGAAGTTAACCGTAAAACAATTTTAGCCAAATTAAGATTACCAGGAAAACTAACCGATTGTTTAAAATCTGAGGCTAGAGGCACTGAGATTTTTATTGTAGAAGGAGATTCCGCTGGAGGTTCTGCAAAACAAGCTAGAGACCGAAATAATCAGGCAATATTACCACTTAAGGGAAAAATTTTAAATGTTGCTAGTAGCAGTAGGGAAAAAATATTAGCTAATCAAGAAATAAGTGACTTAAATATCGCTTTAGGTTGTGGTGCTAGAGCTGCTTATGATGAAAAAAAATTACGTTATGAGAAAGTGATTATAATGACTGATGCAGATGTAGATGGGGCGCATATAGCATCACTTTTGATGACTTATTTTTACCAAGAAATGCCAGATTTAGTGAAAAATGGTCATTTATATTTAGCTATACCTCCATTATATCGTATCACTGCAGGTGGAGTAACTTATTATGCTAATGATGAAGAAGAAAGAACAAATATTATTAGTAAATTAGAAAAAAAATATAAAAAAATTGATTTAGGCCGTTTTAAAGGTTTAGGTGAAATGACTCCTAAGCAATTAAAAGAAACAACTATGGACCCTGATAAAAGAGCTTTATATCAAGTTTTACTCAATGAAAGTAACTTAGAAGATGCTAATAATAAAATAGAGTCTTTGATGGGTAGAAAAGCTGAGTTGAGGTTCAAATTTATTCAAGAGCAGCAATATTTTTCAGCTAAGGAGTTAACTGAAGAATTGAATATTTGATTTTAAATTAGCTCTATGATGAATTTAGGATATTTATTACTAATATTGGTTCTTCTTTTTTCCAATAATCTTGCTGCCCAAAATTACCATGCAACTAATAATGAGTTTTTATGTTCATTATTAGAGCGAGATAATTTGTCAGATAAGCAGACCATGCTGAAGCAAAATTATGCTTCAGCATATTGCTACAAAATTTTACAGCAACAAAATATTGCAGCTGGGGGAGTTGTAGAGTTAATTTATTCGGTAAGAATTGAACAAAATAAGCCTAAATTAATATTGAGTTTAAATATAGTTAATATAAAAGACAAAGATGTAATTAATGTGGCTCAGCAAGAATTTGTCAAATATGCCCAAATTATATTTTCTAAATATGTGCGCTGTAAAATAGCATACCATTTTAAAGAAAAATTAGATCAAGAGGGTGAGCTTAAGGAAAAAGTTTGTGGTAAAGTAATCACTATAAAATCAAAAACAGATAAATTTAATTACAAAGGTGAAATTAGTTTTTATTAATATAATACCAATTCCCCTCTATAAACCTATTTTTATTCTGCAATTTTAACTCCATAAATTCCAAGCTAAAATTTTGCATTAGCTAGGGCTAGTCCTGCAATTTTAGCTTAAAATTTCTGAAGCTAATATTATTGACTAAAAACAGCTTTATAGATGGGAATTGGTATAATATAAGCTAATGTTGACTTTCTAACATTATTAATCTGTTTTGTCCTGATAATATTTAGTCAAAATTTCAGCAAATAATTTGGCAGGATAACCTCCGCCAGAGATATTAGCAAGAGACTTATTATTATCATTACCTAGCCATATTCCCATAACTAAATCATCGGTAAAGCCAATAAACCACGCATCACGATAATTTTGTGATGTGCCAGTTTTACCCCTAACTGTCATATTTTGAATTTGAGCATTTTTACCAGTACCCCAAATCACTACTCCATGCAATAAATTGGTAATTTGCTTTACGGTTTTTTTATCGAGAATTTTTTCATTACTAAGATCAGGTTGGTAAAGAATATTATTATAATTGTCAGTGATATTTTCAATAGCATATGGCATAACTTTATAACCACCATTAGCAATGACGGCATAGGCTGTAACCATTTCTAGCAAAGTTACTTCATTAGTACCAAGAGCAATAGAAGGAAGTTTAGGAATTGGAGAATTAATACCTAATTTTTTTGCACCAGCTATAATATTTTCGAGGCCAACTTCATTAGCCAATTTGGCTGCAACTGAATTGACAGAAAGTACAAATGCTTCTCTTAAAGTTATGGCCCCACGATATTTGCCGTCATAATTTTTAGGTTGCCAATCATTTATAGTAATTTCTTCATCAATAATTTTATCATCACTAGCATAGCCATTTTTAAAAGCTTCTATATAAGTAAATATTTTAAAGGCAGAACCAGATTGCCTTTTAGCATTTACACTTCTGTTATATTGACTTTTTTTATAGTTGTAGCCTCCTATCATAGCCTTTAGAGCACCATTATATGACATTGCAATAACGCCAATTTGGGTATTTTGTAAAGCCGGATAATTTTGTTGATATTGATTGATAATATTATCAATAATTTTAGTTAATTTAGCATCAAATTGAGTATTAATATGTATGTTGAAAGGAAAAATCTGAGTTTCCTCAACATTATCTAATATATAATTTAAATAATATTTATAATTATCAGTATTTGATAGGTTTGCATCCCAAGCATTATCTTGGTACTGACTAATAACATATTCTTCTTCTGAAATTAGGTTGTTTTTTAGCATGACTTCTAGTACTAAATTAGTTCTTTTTTCCGATAATTCAGGATTATTCTTAGGTGAAAATTTAGTAGGGGCCTTTAGCAAGCCAGCTAATAGGGCAGATTCATGTAAAGAAATTTGACTAACATCTTTTGCAAAATAATCAAGAGAAGCACTGTAAATACCATAATTTCCTGAGCCAAAATATGCCTTATTTAAGTATAATTCTAAAATTTCTTTTTTAGTAAAATTTTGCTCTAATTTATAAGCTAATAACATTTCTTTTATTTTACGTTTTAGGGTTTTTTCTGGTGATAAAAAATATAATTTAGCTAATTGTTGTGTAATAGTACTTGCCCCTTGGGCATAATAGCCAGATTTGATATTATTAATTAATGCTCTTGGTATAGCGTAAAAATCTATGCCAAAATGGTTTAAAGATTTTTTGTCTTCAATTGATATAACCGAATCAACTAAATAACAAGGCAGTTCTTCATATACTATATAATTACTATTTTCAGTGCCATAGCTTTTTATTAAACGAGTATTTTGGTCATAAATATGAATAAGTGGTTTATATTCATTATTTTTTAAAATAGATACATTTGGTAATTTTTGATATGTAACAAGTAATAAGCTAGTTATTATAATGGCGGTAATAAAGGCCAGAATAAAAAATATAATTAGTATTTTTTTTATATTGCTTCTTTGCTTTTTTTTATGCATGATTTCATCATATTTACAATTATTTTTATTAGCAATTTGATAATTCTTTATTTTAATTAATTATTGCCTTTTATAGAGTAGCTAGTTAATTAAATAAATTAATATTAATTTTTCACATGCCAGAACAAAATTTCTTAACTATTTCTGAGAGCTTTTTACAAAATTTAGCAGATAACATTGAAAATGCTGACATAGAAGCAAATTTATCAGTAGAATTTCATGATGGTATTTTAGAGATAATAGATGAAGCTGAAAATACTTATGTCATAAATCAGCATTCTGCTACTAAAAAAATTTGGTATTCGTCACCACATAGCGGAGCTGACTATTTTGCATATATAGAAGAAAAATGGCTGAATAAAGAAAATATTGAGCTAATAGTTAAGTTAGCAGCTGAATTAGAAAATTTCTATGCTCTAAAAATAAATGTTTAACCAACTTATTTATTATATTAAGCCCTATAAGTTAGCTTTTAGCATATTTATTTTATGTGTGGTCTTAACTTCTTCAGCAATGCTTGCTATTGGTAAAGGTATAGGCTATTTTATTGATCGTGGCTTTGCCTCTGGTGATGAAACAATATTACTAAAATCTTTAGCTTTATTGCTTTTGATTATTATAATTTTGGCCTGTGCCATGTTTGGTAGATTTTTTATCATTACTTATTATGGTGAAAAGGTAATTTCAGATATTAAAACTGACTTATTCAACCATCTTATTGGTCTAACTCCAGAATTTTTTGCCAAAAATAAAGTTGGTGAATTAATCTCGCATATTACTAATGATTTGGCAATTTTACAGAC
>CAXPEK010000087.1:0-2697 GCA_964216065.1 Candidatus Actinomarina sp. | reverse complement strand
AAAAGATCAGAATCAATATATGATCCTTTTGGAGCTGGTCATAGCTCCACTTCAATATCTGCAGCTTTAGGTTTTGCAGTAGCTAATAATCTAGCAAATAGCAATGATAAAATTATTGCTGTAATTGGTGATGGGGCTATGTCAGCTGGTATGGCCTATGAAGCAATTAATAATGCAGGACATGTAGCACATAAAAATTTAATAATTATTTTAAATGATAATGACATGTCCATTGATCAGCCAACTGGGGCTTTAAGTAATTATTTAGCCAAACTAATCTCTTCTAATAGCTATATTACTATTAAAAATTATGCTAAAGATATTTTAGAAAAACTTCCTACAATGCTTAAAAGCTCTGTTATTAAAGCCAAGCAAAGAGCTAAAGAGGTCGTCACAGATTCAATTAATGGTAATAATTTATTTGAGCATTTAGGCTTAAATTATATTGGTCCAATAGATGGTCATAATCTTAGTGATCTAATTAAAATTCTAGCAAATATCAATAAAATAACTCATAATAAGCCTTTTTTACTTCATGTAATTACTAAAAAAGGTTTTGGTTACAAACCAGCAGAAAATTCTGCTGATAAATATCATGGCGTAGTAAAATTTAATATAGAAACTGGAAAGCAAGCTAAAAAATCTAATAATGAGAGTTTTACCAAAATTTTTGCAAACCAACTAATTAAATCTGCTAGACAAGATGATAAAATAGTAGCCATAACTGCAGCTATGGCTAGCGGTACAGGAGTTAACCTATTTGCTCAAGAATTTCCCAATAGAAGTTTTGACGTAGCTATTGCAGAGCAGCATGCAGTTACTTTTGCTGCAGGGCTTGCCTGTGCTTCCTACAAACCATATGTTGCTATATATTCAACTTTCTTACAAAGAGCTTATGATCAAATAATTCATGATGTAGCTATACAAAATTTACCTGTTCGCTTTGCCATTGATAGAGCTGGTTTAGTTGGTGCAGATGGCTCAACTCACGCAGGAAGTTTTGACTTAGCTTTTTTATGCAATTTACCAAATTTTGTAGTTTCCGCTCCAAGTGATGAACAAGAATTAGTTAATATAATACATACTAGTACTTATTATAATGAGGGTCCTATTGCTTTTAGATATCCTAGAGGTGAAAGTTTTGGCCTTAAGTTAAAAGAAGCTAAAAAAATTAAAATTGGTAAAGCGCGAATAGTACAAAAAGGCGTTAAAATTATTTTCTTATCTCTCGGAACTAGATTAAATATTATAAAACAAGTAGCTAAAGAATTATTCAAAATACATAAGATTAAACCAACAATAATTGATATGCGTTTTGCCAAGCCTATTGACCAAGAAATTTTATTTAAACTACTGCCAAGTCACGAAATAATTATCACTATGGAGGATGGCTCTATTGGAGGTTTTGCTACACAAATTAATGACTTTATTGTAAGAAATGACCTTAATAAAGATAAATTAATTAGAAATTTCTATTTGCCTGATATTTTTCAAAATCAAGCAAATATAACCGAAATTTATGCAGAAGCTAAGCTTGATTTTCAGTCAGTTTATCAGAAAGTAAACGAAATATTAATGAGTTAATTAAAATTTTCGGTTTAAGCTTATATAGCAAATTTTAGCTAAAATTTCTATAGATTCACTATTAGGAAAATTAATAAGAAGATTTAATGACATATCTATATGGCTTTTAGCATAATTAAAGCTATCTTCTAAAATGTTTTTATGAGTTAATTCTGTTAAAATATAATTTAAATTTTCTCTAGTAACAATTTTACTATTAAAAATATTTTCCAATTCTAGTCTTTCTGCTATATTAGAACTTTTATGTAATAAGATAATAGGTAAAGTTACCTTTTGTTCAAAAAAATCATCTCCCTGATTTTTTCCTAGGCTACTTGCTTCACTACTATAATCTAACATATCATCAATAATTTGAAATGCTAAACCTAAATTCACAGCAAATTCATATAGAATATTTGCCTCACTTTGACTTCTATTAGCAACTAAAGCAGCAGCTTTAGCTGCAGCACCAAATAGCTCGGCAGTTTTGGCTCTAATTACTTCAAAATATGGCTTTAGGGCAAAATTTTGATTTTTTATTAATTCTAATTGCTGAATTTCACCTTGTGTAATTATTGAAGATGCTCTAGCTAAATTTTGTAAAGCTATAAGAGATTTACTATTAACCATATATTTAAAACTTTCTGCAAATAAAAAATCTCCTACTAAAATTGAAGTTTTGTTTCCATATTGTACATTAGCTGTCTCTTTACCTCTTCTTAAATCACTTTCATCAATTACATCATCATGTAATAAAGTAGCTGTATGTATAAGCTCTACTGCTGCAGCTAAATAATAAATTTCTTTTTGCTGAAAATTGAATAATTTAGCTGATAGTATAGTTAATAATGGTCTGATTCTTTTGCCTCCCGCATTAAAGATATTTTTTGCTACCTTCTGAATTAATACAGATTTATTATGCAAAATTTCTGCTAACAATTTATCAACAAGAGCCAAATCACTTTCAACTAGTGATTTTATGTCAGAGATATCTTGAGTTTCTTGAGTTATTTTAGCCTTATGCATATAAATCTTGAAAATGGTGCCCTCGGCCGGACTTGAACCGGCAAGGGCAAAAAGCCCCACGGATTTTAAGTCCGTTGCGTCTACCAATTCCGCCACGAGGGCACTTAA
>CAXPEK010000086.1:0-8887 GCA_964216065.1 Candidatus Actinomarina sp. | reverse complement strand
CTTCCACTAATTGTTGTTCATTAATATCAGCAACTACCAGTTGATAATCTCCTGTTATCCAACTTAAATTTTCTTTTTTACCAGCATAGGTTAATTTATCTAAAATAATAACTTTATTACCTAAAGCAACTTGCTGACCAACAAATGAACTACCTATAAAACCCGCTCCACCTGTAACTAATAAGTTTTTTGTTTTTTGCATAATTTATCTAACCTAATATTTTAAAAAAGCGGATTTTTAAGATATTCTTGTAAAGTTTGTTGCTGCTGGTCCCGCTCTGAAATCATGGCATTTTTTATTGGCCAATTAATGTTTAACTCAGGGTCATTCCACATAATACCACCCTCTCCTTCTGGGCTATATTCTCCACCTGTAATTTTATAGTATAAATCAGCAGGCTCTGCTGATATAGCACAAAAACCATGCGCAAAACCAGGAGGAATCCAGAGCAAAGTTTCTTGATTTAAATTTATACCAAACCATTTGCCAAAAGTTTTAGAATTTATTCTTAAATCTACCGCCACATCAAATACCTCGCCTTTCGTACAACCCACTAACTTACCTTGCGCTGGAGCAAATTGATAATGCAAACCCCTCACGACATTTTTCTCTGATCTAGAGTGGTTATCTTGCACAAAATTAGTAGGTAAATTATGCTCTGCAAACTCACTTAACTTAAATCTCTCTATAAAAAAACCTCGATCATCTCCATATTTAGCTAGCCTGATAATTTTTAAATCTGCAATAAAGCAATCTTCTATTTTTAACATAATTTAACTATTTAATAAAATTACCTTTCTTAAATAATCACCATAACTATTACCAATTTTAAATCTGTGAGCTAGTTTTTCTAATTGCTCTAAATTAATAAATCCTCTATCAAAAGCCACTTCCTCAATACAGCCTATTTTAATGGCCTGCCTAGTTTCTACCACTTCTATAAATTGTGACGCCTGATATAGTGACTTATGAGTTCCTGCATCAAGCCATGCAAAACCACGATTTAAAGTAATAACTTTTAATTTGCCTGCCTGCAAATAATAATTATTAACATCAGTAATTTCTAATTCTCCGCGTAAAGAAGGCTTGATATTTTGGGCAATATCAACAGCCTTATTATCATAAAAATACCAACCCGTAACCGCAAAATTAGATTTTGGCTTACTGGGCTTTTCTTCAATAGATAAGGCTAGATTATCCTTATTTAACTCTACCACACCATAACGCTCAGGGTCTGCAACTTGATACGCAATCACATAAGCTCCATCTTTATTCTGACTAGCTAATTTAAATTTAGGATCAATTTCTTTACTACTAATCTCACTACCATAAAAAATATTATCACCCAAAATTAAACTTACAGCATCATTAGCTATGAATTCTTTCCCAATTAATAATGCTTCAGCAATACCTTTTGGCTCTAGTTGAATTTTATAATTAATATTAACCCCTATCTCACTTCCATCTCCAAGCAACTGTGCAATTCTTGGCGTATCTTCTGGGGTGCTAATAATCAAAATATCTCTAATACCAATATTGATAATATTACTAAGCGGATAGTAAATCATAGGTTTATCATAAACTGGCAATACTTGTTTACTAGTAATATTTGTTAGGGGAGCAAGCCTAGTTCCACTTCCTCCAGCTAAGATTATTGCTTTCATAAAATATTTTTCTTAATTATCAATATCAGCGACTAATTCAAATTGTTTTTCATATAAATTAGAATATTCACCTTTTTTTTCAATTAACTCTTTATGAGTTCCTTCTTCAATGATTTTACCATTCATTACTACGCAAATTTTATCAGCATGTAATACAGTAGATAATCTATGGGCTATTACTATAGTAGTTTTACCCTTCATTAATTTTTGCAATGCATTTTTAATTAAATTTTCAGAAATAGGATCAAGGGCAGAAGTAGCTTCATCTAACAATAATATTGGAGCATTATATAATATCGCTCTAGCTATCGCAATTCTTTGCCTTTGACCACCAGAAAGCATAATACCATTCTGACCAACTAAACTGTGATATTTATCAGGTAACTCAGCAATAAATTCATGTGCTTCAGCAATTTTTGCTGCTTTTTCAATTTCTGCTTCTGTAGCATCTAGCTTGCCATATCTGATATTCTCTAATATAGTATCATCAAACAGCATTACTTCTTGACTCACCACCGACATAGAATTACGCAAAGATTTTAAGCTAATATCTTTTAAATTATGTCCATCTAAACTTACAGTACCAGATTTAGGATCATAAAATCTTAGCATCATACTCATAATAGTTGACTTACCACCACCAGAAGGACCTACTAACGCCACTAACTGACCTGATTTAACCTCTAAATTTAATCCATTTAAGGCAGTTTTATCTTTAATATAGTTAAATACCACCTGCTCAAATTTAATATTCCCTTGTGGCTTAGTGATCTGCTTAGCATTTTTTTGGTCGGTAATTTTAGGCTTTTTATCTAATTCTTTAAAATATCTTTCTGTAGCACCTAAACCTAATTGAATTCCACTATTCATGCCAGAAACACTTTTTAAGGGTTTATAAGCCATCATCATTGCCGTGAAAAACGAAAAAAATGCACCTGGTGTAGTTTCACCATTTAAAACCTGAAAACCTCCATACCAAATTACTGCAGCAACCCCAATACCACCTAACATCTCTACAAAAGGTGAAGAAATAAGTGATAATCTTGAGATTTTACGGCCCAGCTTGGTAATGCCCGCTATTATATTAGCCATTCTTTTAGCTTCATATGCTTCACAATTATAAGCTTTTACTAATTTACCATATTGCAAACTATCATCCATTTGTGAAATAAATCTTTGTGACATAGCTTGATCGCCAAATGATAAATTTCTTAGTTTTTTACCAATTAAATAAACTGGATAAATTGCTAACGGAAACCCAATAAAAGCTATTAAACCTAGCTCAATACTTTGATATATCATAACCCCTATTAACGCTACTAGAGTAATTGATTGCTTAAAAAAACCATTTACAAAAGTAGCAATACCACCAGTTATTCTACCCACATCTAACATTATTTTTGAAATCATGTCACCAGATGAAGTGCGATTTAAGTCAGAAATATCTGCATGCACAAAATGCTCATAAAGATTATTTCTTAAGGTTGCCGTAATATCCAAATTAATATAGCTCATAATTAAAAGCTGCAGATAGCTAGATATCGCTTTAATAATAGTAATTATCATAATAGCTACAGGTATCACGATTAAAAGTGCAGTATTTTGCTTCACAAATACTTCATCTAAAGCTGGTTTTACCATATAAGCATGCAAAGCGGTAGTAGCGGCTACAATTATCATCAAAATAATTGAGATCACAAATCTAAATTTGTGAGGCTTAATATATTCTTTGAATAATCTTAATGCCAAATAGGAATTATTTTGGTAATTTGGTTGATTCATTTATTTCTCTTAAAAAACTTAAAATAATATTTTATCTGCTTTTTTGCAACGGCTTAAACAAGAAAATTGCAAATTTATACCAATTTATGTCAAAATACTTTCAGGCAAACAGCTTTTTGTAAAATAGAGGGGATTTGCTATAATAAGCTAAAACACAAAATAAATTAATTTTCACACAGGATCTATATGAATAATAGCCTCAACATTTTCAGCCAAAGCTTCTATTTTTTGTTCTAAATGATCAGCTATAGCATGGGCTTTACTTAAATTTAACTGAGCAGCTACTTCTATATGTAACTGCACAAATTCCTTACTACCTGATCTTCTAGTTTTCAATTTATGGTAACCCCTAATTTGTTTATCGGCCTTAATTAAATTAGTAATTTTTTTGAGATATTCTGGTGGTAATTCATGATCCATTAAATTATTAAAGGCTCTAAAACCTATTTTTCCGGCCATATACAAAATATATATAGCAATTAAGCATGCAAATAAAGAGTCAAAATAAGCATATTCTGCTTTACTAGCTAAATATAAAGACAAGATAATGGTGCTATTTACTAAAAAATCGGTCGAATAATGCAAAAGATCAGCTTTAACTATTGGTGATCGAGTTTTTTTCGCAATAAAACTCTGAATGATAATGATCATAAAAGTTGCTATCATCGAAAGTAAAATAATTTTTATACCGAAAGCCGCCTCTGTGATAATTTGTGGCTTTTGTAATCTTGCACCTGCCTCATAAACTACAAATAAACCGGAAGCACCAATAAAGCTAGCCTGTACCAAACCTACTATATCTTCTATTGAATTATGGCCAAATTTATGCTTTTCATCAGCAGGCTTTGCTGCATATATAACGGCTAAAATATTTAAAAATGAAATTAGGACGTCTAAAGATGAATCTAGCAGTGAAGATAAAAAACTTACCGAATCTGTTTTAAACCAACCATAGGTTTTAAGTAAGACCAAAATAATTGAGATAATAATTGCTAAAATTAAACCCTGACAATTTAAATAATAATTAGAACTATGTGTTTTTTTACTCACTATAATAAGATTTATATTTTGCTTTTTATTTAAACATAATAATTATTATAGCCAATAAATTAGTTTTCTTATGGATCCTTTGTCGCAAGCTTTTTTTGGTGCTGCAGCAGCAGTAACAATCAGTAAAAAATCCCAATTAAATAAAGCTTTTATCTGTGGCATCATTGTAGGTTTAGCCGCAGATATTGATGTTTTTATTAAGGCCGAAAATGATCCTTTATTAGCTCTGGAATTTCATCGTCACTTCACTCATTCCTTATTTTTTGTACCAATTGCAGCAATTTTAGTTGCTGCTTTTTGCTATATATTTTACCGTCAAAATTATAAATCTTTATATATCTATAGCTTAGCTGCTTATGCTACACATGGTTTTTTAGATAGCTGTACTAGTTACGGTACTTTATGGCTCTGGCCTTTTTATCAAGAAAGAATTGCTTTTGATAACATCTCAATCATTGACCCCCTATTTACACTACCCCTCATTATTTTATTAGTTTTTTCTTTAATTAAAGCTAACCGTAATTTAGCCAAATATGCTTTAATATATGCTTTTTGTTACTTAAGCCTTGGTTACATCCAAAAATTAAGAGTAAAAAATCTCATAACTAACCTCGCAGCCGAAAAGCAGCATGAAATTCATGGGCTAAAATTTAACCCCACTTTAGGCAATATTATTTTATGGCGAACTATTTATGAATATGACCAGAAATATTATATTAACGCAGTGCGTCAGCCACTATTTGGCCCAAGTAAAATTTACCCAGGTCCGGTGCTTGAAAAATTAACCCTAGCTGAATTAACTAAAAACTTAACCCCAAATACCAAATTAGCACATGACATAAGCAGATTTCACCATTTTTCTCAGGGTTTTATATATTATTATCCAAAAGATAAAAATATTATTGCCGATTTAAGATATGGTACCTTACCCAATAATTTAGCAGCTCTTTGGGGTATTAAAATAAATCTGAACCAACCAGAAGAACATGTTCAATATTTATTTTTACGAGATTTTGATGCAAAAACAATCAAGGATTTTCAAAATATGCTTTTTGACTCTAGCTAATAATTAAATTCTTCTAATTGAGGTATACGAGTAAAAGCTATTTTAGTACCAGAAAAGCTCTGCACTTGTTTGGGTAAGCCACCCATTAAAATAGCATCTTTACCAAATTTATCATTAATCACATCCATGGCCATAGATAAATTCTCGAAATTCTGCTGCTGTTTACTTAATAAATCATCACCTAATTCAAAAAAATTTTTTTGCAATGTATCAGCTGCAACTAAATGATCTAAAGTAACTGCAATTTTCTTAATACTCAAAGGCTGATATAATTTTATTAACTTTGCCCATAACTTAGCTGCTGCCCTACTTAAAATTATATTGTCACATGAACGATAAAAACTAATTTCCAATTTAACTTTTTGCCCTCCATTAATTCTTACCGACAAAATTAAATGTTTAGTATAGAATTTTTTTTCTCTAAGCCGAGTCGCTGCTTTTAATAGTAACCTTCTCATTACATATCTAGCTTTATAAATTGGGCGCCATTCGGGAGCTAAAACATGACTATGACCGACTGAACTACATTGAGTAACCAAATCTGGTAAATCATAACCTCTTAATAAATACCAGAATCTTTCACCTAATACACTACCCCATATTTTACGCAAATGTTTGGCCTCTATAGTAAAAAGTTGAGCTATAGTAAAAATTCCAGCTTTGTTTAATCTAGCCTCTAAAGCTTTACCAATACCGGTTAAATCACTTAACTTAAAATGCATAATACGCTTTGGCAAATCTTGAGCATAAATAATTTGCAAACCATTTGGCTTTTCCAAATTACTAGCAGTTTTAGCCAAAAAAATATTTTCGGCAAGACCAATAGAACAACGTAAATATTCACCAATATTTTGTGCTAAACCAAGTTTAATTTTTTTAGCTAAGGCCAAAGCATTAGTTTCATTAGTCTCTTTACCCATTAATTTACAAGCTACCTCATCTATAGAATAAGCTTTTTCTATTGGTATATATTTGTTAATTTCAGCCAAAATTAAATGATGATAACGCACATAATTTTCATGCCGGCCTAATACACAAATTAAATCAGGACATTTAATTTTAGCTTCATATATTTTCATGCCAGTTTTAACACCATAAGCTTTTGCCTCATAGCTTGCGGCTATAGCCGAACTACTATCAGTTAAACTAGGTACAATTGCAATAGGTTTATGGCGCAAATTAGGTTGTAATTGCTGTTCTACACTAGCAAAATAACTATTTAAATCTAAATAAAGCCATTTAAGCGGCATATGATTTATACAATTTAATTCATGAATAATAGATATTTTATTTTAAAATAAATTGTTTAATTTGGCAAAATAATTTAGGGCTTTTTTATGTCTGCGGCTTTACAACCAGCTATATAGCTGCGATTCATTACTACTTCATAATGTGGATCTGAATCTTTATCTCTTTCGATAATACAACCAGATTTCTCAAGCAAATTGGCACAATCTTCACTTAATTTATTATATTTTATTTTTTTACCCATTTGTGCATATTTTTTAGCCAATTTTTCTAATGCCTCAAGACCAGAATGATCCCATACTCGACTATGTTCAAAATTAACAATAATATTTTTAGGGTCAGTATGTGGATGAAATAAATCTTTAAAAGAGGCAACTGAGCCAAAAAAGATTGGGCCATATAAATCATAAGTTTTGAGCTGTTTTTTTGCATTTCTATCGGTAATTGCTGTAATGTGATGCGCACTATCCCAAGCATAGACTAAGGCAGAAACAATAACCCCAACAAATACTGCAATAGCTAAATCATAAAATACTGTAGTTGCTGATACTAAAATAATTACGAAAGCGTCAGTTTTAGGTATTTTATGCATAATCCGTAAACTAGACCAAGCAAAAGTACCAATTACTACCATAAACATCACTCCAATTAAAGCTGCAATAGGAATAGCTTCAATTAATGGTGCTGCAAATAAAATAAAACTAAGCAAGAATAATGCTGCAGCAATAGCAGATAGACGGTGTCTAGCACCTGCTGTAATATTAATCATGGTTTGCCCAATCATAGCGCAACCACCCATACCACCAAAAAATCCTGTAAGCACATTAGCAATGCCTTGTGCTTTACATTCTTGGCTATTTCTACCTCTGGTTTCTGTAATTTCATCCACTAAAGTTAAAGCCAGCAAGCTTTCAATTAGGCCAATACCAGCTAATATAAAAGCATAAGGAAAAATAATAACTAAACTATCATAAGTAAAAGGTATTTTAGGTATAGAAAAATTAGGTAATCCACCCGCAATATTAGCCATATCACCCACTGTTTTAGTATCTAAAGCAAAAATCTTACTCAAAATAAAAATAGCAGAAATTGCTACTAATGCCGATGGTACCGCCTTAGTTAATTTAGGTAGATAGTGAATAATTAGCATAGTAAGCAAAATTAGAGCAAGCATCAAATATAGCTTACTACCAGTTAACCACTCTAATTGGCCTAGCTCATTTGCAACTTTAAACTGATTTAATTGAGCCAAAAAAATCACAATTGCCAGCCCATTAACAAAACCTAACATAACCGGATAAGGTACAATGCGAATAAATTTACCTAATTTAAAAATTCCTGCTAAAATTTGTAAAATTCCCATTAAAATTACTGTAGCAAATAAATATTCCACCCCATATGTCTGCACCAATGATACCATAACCACAGCTAAAGCACCTGTTGCCCCAGAAATCATGCCAGGCCTACCACCCAAAATACCTGTAACCAAGCCTACAATAAAAGCTGCATACAAACCAATTAAAGGATGAAGTTGAGCTACAAAAGCAAAAGCTACTGCCTCTGGCACTAAAGCTAAAGCTACAGTTAAGCCTGATAAAATTTCTATTTTGGTTTGATTTTTGGTTAAATTAAACATCTAATTTTCTATTTCTTTAGCTTTTTAACATAGTTTTTTTAAAAACCAACTAATACCAACCTTTATCTATAAGGCTGTTTTTAGTTAAGAATATTAGCTTCAGAAATTTTAAGCTAAAATTGCAGGACTAGCCTTAGACACTGTTAGCTAATTTAAAATTTTAGTTTGGAATTTATAGAGTTAAAATTGAAGAATAAAAATAAGTTTATAGATGGGATTTGGTATAATTTAGCTATTTTAGCATCAAATGTAAAAGTTGATACATCACCTAATTCTAGTATAACTTGCATTACTATTATTTTTATGCTATAATTATAGTGCAACTAATATAAAGATGTACAAATGTCTAAACAAAATTTTGCAACACAATTAGGAAGAGGATTAATAGGATTGACTCAAAATAATTTGAATACTCTAGCTCAAAGAACAGCAGCAACTAC
>CAXPEK010000085.1:0-4563 GCA_964216065.1 Candidatus Actinomarina sp. | reverse complement strand
ATAAATTTTTAAATTTAAAGAACATAGCATTAATGATATTACTGTGAAATAAAGGCTCCAATTCTTGATGATTAGTAGTTATAAAGGAAAGTAAATTTTCTATTTTGCTAGTAGTAAATAAACCATTAATATATGCTTTACCAAAGCCTATATCACCTTTAGCTATAACTAAATCTAATAATTGCCAATCTTTGATATGAATATCAGCCTTTAAAGCTGAGCTTGGTTCACCAACTTCAATAAGCGAGTTGCATGGAGTTCTAATGGTTAAATAACCATGCTTTACTTTATCTAGATATTTAAATATTTTATTTTTCATTTTTACTTAAAGTTAAGTTAAATTTTAATTTATCTGGGCATTTATAAAATTGAATTTTTTTAAAAAATAATTTGAATGCTTGATAATGAATTAAGAAAATAGTCTTAAAAGAGGTAAGAGGAGACTTAATTACAGCATAAATAATGTTTTTATTAGTAAATGGTTTTAATTCACATTTTAAATATGTGGCTAATTTTAATTTATTATCTACTATGTAATTGATAAAAAAATTATAGTGTTTTTCAGTTAAACAAAACTTAAATTTATATTGACCTTCAATTTTCATAAAAGGGGAGACATAAAATTCTTTATTTGCAGTTATCCATTCATTATCTTTAATTGGTGTTAGGTCACTTTTAAAACATAGATAATTATGCTTTTGCTTACAGGTATTATTAACTTCGCTTAATACTGCTATTAACTGCTGATTTTGATCAAAACATAACCAGAAACTTACAGGGTTAAAAATATAGCCAAAAACTCTCGGTTGAGTGACTAAGATAATATCTTTAATATTATTAATATGATGTTTAGCTAAAATGTTCTCTAGCCATAATTTGGGGCTTTCTTGAGTTTGATTACCATAATCATTAAAATAAAAGCTAAAAAGATTAAGTTTATTTAAAGAAAAGAAGAATTTCTTTAACTGGTAAAGGTGATTTAAAGAAAAAGTAATATAATTAGCTTGGTAATTAAAGCTATTTTCTTTAGGAAAAAAGCGTTTATGCATAATTTTGCCAGAGGCTATAGATGGAAAACTACTTATTTTAGCCATGGAGCTTTTACATTAAATTTAGTAGCAATTTTCAGAGCAGAATTTAGCCCATCTTCATGAAAACCATATTTAGTCCATGCACCACAAAACCAAATATTTCTTTTTCCTTGAATATGGCTTAATTTATTTTGTGCTGTGATGGCAGCTTGGTTAAAAATTGGATGCTCATAATGAAAAATACCAAAAATATTTTTTTCAGCTATTTTATTAAGCGGGTTTAAAGTGACAAAAAGTGGATATTTTGCTGCAATATTTTGTAAATTATTCATCCAATAGGTTAAAGATACTTTGTGGCTTTTATTACTTGCTAAATATACCCAGCTTGCCCAGGCTTTTTTCTTTTTAGGCATTTGCTTAGCGTCATTATGTAAAATTGCAGTGTTTTTGCTATATTTGATTTTTTGTAAAATATTTTTTTCACTGCTAGTTGCATCAGTGAGAATATTTAAAATTTGGTCTGGATGATTGGCAAATATTACGTGATCAAATTGGTATTTTTGTTTATTTGCGGTGATTAAGGTGATTTTCTTACCTGTACGATAAACTTTTATAACTTTGCTATTTAATTTTGGTTTATTTGCTAAATTACTCACTATTTTTGCTACATATTCTTTTGAACCTCCTTTTACACTGTACCATTGTGGTTGTTTGGTAACAGTAAGTAAGCCATGATTATAAAAAAACTGTAAAAAAGTTTTAGCTGGGTAATTCTTCATTAATTTAAGCGGACAACTCCAAATAGCTGCGGCCATTGGTAATAGGTAATATTCTTGGAAATAATCACCTAAATTCCATTTTTCAATTAATTTAGCAAGAGTTAAATTGGTATCTTGATTCGGATCTTCTACAAACTTGATGGCTCTTTGATTGAATCTAATGATATCAAAAAGCATTTTATAGAATTTGGGCTTAAGCAGATTCTTTTTTTGCGCAAAAATACTTGCTAAATTATTACCACTATATTCAAAATTATTATCAAGATTCTTGATACCAAATGACATGTTACTTTTGCTGATTTCTACTTTAAGTAACGTAAAAAATGCTTTAAGATTAGGATATGTCTTAAAATTAAAAACTATAAAACCAGTATCTACAGCTATATTTTTATCTTTATATTTTATAGTGGCAGTATTAGCATGGCCTCCAATATAGTTACTCTCTTCAAATAGAGTTACATCATATTTTTTATCTAGTAAGTAAGTTAATGATAAACCAGATATTCCAGATCCTATAATTGCAATCTTCATGATTTAACTTAATAAATTAAAATGGAATTTGACTATCATCATATGCAAATAATTTGCCCGAATAGCTGCTATCAGAATTATAAATAACTTGGAGCAATTGCTCAACTGCATATTCAGGAGAAAATAAATGTCCTTCTTTTACATGTGCTTGAAAAGGTTTAGAAAGTGAACTATCAACCGTACCTGGATGCAGACCTAAAATTATTGCTTTTTTATTCGTACGGTTAATTTCTATGGCAAAATTCTTTATGATCATGTTAAGAGCTGCTTTAGATGCTCTGTAAGCATACCATCCACCAAGCTGATTGTCAGAAATACTGCCAACTCTTGCACTTAAAACTGCAAATATAGATTTGTTATTCTTGTTTAAATGGGGTAAAAAATATTTACCAATAAGAGCAGGTATTATGGTATTAGCATGATATATTTCAGTAAATTTTTTACTATCTAATTCACGAATAGATTTTTCAGGGAAAAATTCATCAGTGTGTAAGGCACCAATTGCAACTATTACAATATCTAACTTCTTAGTTTTAGCAGAAATTTCTGCTGCTTTGGCAATTTCTTCCTCATTATCAAAATTGATTTGGTAATGATTTACTTTTTTCTGCTCAGAATTTACTTTTGCTCTACTAAAGCAGTTAATAGTCTCTACTAGATTATTAGCTGCTAATTGTTTGGTAAACTCGTTTCCTATTGCTCCTGTTGAGCCAAAAATTGCGATATTTAACATGATATTGCCTTCTTTAAACACACAAGAATAATAATTATTACTTATTTAACAAGTTAAACTATTTGAACTAACATATTAAGCTAGATTTATATTACCAAATCCCCTCTATAAACCTATTTTATTTTGCAATTTTAACTCTATAAATTCCAAGCTAAAATTTTGCATTAGCTTTGGCTAGTCCTGCAATTTTAGCTTAAAATTTCTGAAACTAATACTTATTAACTAAAAACAGTTTTAAAGATGGGATTTGGTATTATAAAGTAATGTTTGGTTGAATGGCCTAGTTGTTTTTGGGAATTAGTTTTTTGCAGAGAGCTTAAAGAGTTGCTATTTTATAATATATCTGTTATATTAATGCCGAAGGAGAAAACTAAAGGGATATTAGTATATGTATATTAAAAATAAGTATCGAAGAAATTTTGATAAATCACTCCTCAATATAACTAAAAAATTAGCTATATTTTATATATCTTTACTCAGCGTTAGCTCTTATGCTGCTGATTTTATTATCACTGAAGGTGAAACTTATAATAGCAAGCAAGAATTAGTAGGTAATGAAGTTGGGGTAATTGAAGCTGGTGGTACTTTAGATGTTACTGGAGATTACAGCAAATTTGCACTAGATTTTACTGCTACTGATAATCAATTTACTAATAATGGTAATTTTACCTATCACAATGTAAATATGGTTGGTGATAATAATATCTTTACCAATAATGGTCAAATGAGCTCAGATGGTTCTGATGAAAATACTATACTTACTGTATATGGCAATAATAATAAATTTATTAATAATGGAAATATTTATCATAGCAGAGGTGATAACAATAGTATTGTTGATTTTTCTTCTATTGGTGGTAAGAATAATGAATTTATTAACAATGGCACACTCATCAAAGAAAATACACAATTGGCTTTATTTAGGTTAGATGGAGAGGATTCAAATAATATTGTTAATAATGGAGAGATTTACCTTAACTATAATTTAACTGTACCATCATGGTATAATTCAGCTTATTTTTTAGTTGATTGGTCTAATAATAAAAATAGTAATAATAACATCTTTACTAATAATAATCTAATTGAAGTTAAAGACGGATTGCAAGGTAGCCCAACCGTTATTTATAGTGACCTTGGTACTTATGAAGGTTCAAATAATAATATTATTAATAATTACGGCACATTATCTGCATCTTCTGAACAATTTTATGCAATAGTGGTAGAGTTGAACTATTATAATAATACAGCTGCCAATAATATTATAAATAATTATGGTAATATTTTATCTTACGCGCAAGGTAAAAGGAATCGTTTTGTGGTAAAGTCTATAGGTATTATAGTTTGGGCTAATGTATTAGGTAACAAAACTAATAATTATGGTGATATTCTTGCAGAAGCTTCAAATTCAGAAGCTATTGGTATATATTCCGACAATTTAGACACAAATACTAGCTATACGCCCTATAGTTACGAAGTTTATAATGAAGGC
>CAXPEK010000084.1:0-2526 GCA_964216065.1 Candidatus Actinomarina sp. | reverse complement strand
GCCTTAATGAATCTTAAAGCATATTTAAGATCGGTGAAGAGTATTTATTCTGTAATGCGTGTTTAAAATTAAAATATGGTAAATATGTCTAAACATAAATATGTAAGATTAGGTGTGAATATAGACCATGTTGCTACAATTAGGAATGCAAGAGGTGGTCTTCATCCTGATCCTGTAAATGCTGCTTTAATTGCTGAAAAATTTGGCGCGGATGGTATTACTGCTCATTTGCGAGAAGATAGAAGGCATATTTCAGATCAGGATATTTTTAAATTAAAGCAGCATCTTTCAGTGCCATTAAATTTAGAAATGGCAGCTACAGAAGAAATGCTAGATATAGCACTAAAAACTAGACCTAATGCGGTATGCTTGGTACCAGAGAAACGCAAAGAAATTACTACGGAAGGAGGTTTAAATATTGCAAGCTTAGCAAATTTAGATAATCTTATAAATAAATTAAAAGAGTATAATATTAAAGTTTCACTATTTTTGGAGCCAGATATTGCAATAATAAATTTGGCTAAAAATTTAAACATAGATATTATAGAATTTCATACTGGTAAATATTGTAGTTTAAATCATATAGATAGAAAAGATGAGTTTAAAAGAATTGAGCAAGCAGTTCAATATACGCATAATTTAGGTATTGAGTGTCATGCAGGTCATGGTCTTGATTTTGAAACTACTGCTATAATTGCTGCAATTCCAGAATTAGCAGAATTAAATATTGGTCATTTTTTGATAGGTGAGTCTATTTTTTCTGGTTTGGGAAAAACCATAGCACAAATGAGGGGGGTAATTCAAAAGGCAAGAGCATGATTTATGGTATAGGGGTAGATATTGTGGAAATTAAGCGTATAGCAAAATTATATGATAAATTTGCTGAAAAGTTTGTGCATAAATTATTATCTGATCTAGAGTTTGAAAGATTTATAAAGTTAGAAAGTAACTTAATAAAAAATAGTTTTTTAGCAAAAAGATATGCGGCTAAAGAGGCATTGGCAAAGGCATTAGGTACTGGTTTTCGAGGTGATTTAACCTTGAATAAAATTTCAGTTATTAATAATGCTATAGGCAAACCCGAGATATTATTAGATAAAGAGCTGAGTAGTCATTTACCAAATCGATTAAAGTTTTTTATTTCTTTATCCGATGAAAGGCAATATGCTATGGCTTATGTAGTAATAGAAAATAATTAATTCTTGCTTTTATCAATGTTTTACTTAGAATATGTCTAGCAAAATGGCGGGGTAGCTCAGGTGGTTAGAGCAGAGGAATCATAATCCTTGTGTCGGGGGTTCAAGTCCCTCCCTCGCTACCATAATTTGTTTTAGGTTAAAAGTAAGTTATTATTAGTAATCCTAGAATTATTCTATAATAGCCGAAAGGTGACAGGCCATATTTTCTGATAATTTCAATAAAAAACTTTACTACAAATATAGCTACTAAAAATGAAGTCATGAAGCCAGTAGCAATAATATTAATATGTTCAATATTCAATATTTTATAATTGATAATTAAATCATAGAGGCTAGCAGCTAAAATAGTTGGTATAGCTAAAAAGAATGAGAATTCTGCTGCAGATTTTCGAGATAATCCAGCAAGTAATCCCCCAACTATAGTGCTTCCTGATCTGGACATACCAGGTATTAGAGCAATGGATTGGAATATTCCAATAATTATAGCTTGTTTTTTACTGACTAAGAAAATATCTTTAGTAGCAAATTTGAAATTTAATTTATCAATTATAATCATCACAATACCCCCAAAAATCAGGGCATAAGCCACTATGTTGCTGCTAAATAAATTACTTTTGATGAATTCATGTGTTAATAAGCCCAACACTGCAGCCGGCATAAAAGCTATGATTAAATTCACAACGAAATTTTGTTCTATTGATTTCTTGTGAAAATTTAGCAGAATATTTTTTATTTTTTTTCTGTAAATTATTATTACGGCTAAAATAGCACCAAATTGAATTGAGGTTTCAAAAATCATATTTGGAACTTCATTAAAATTAAGTTGCTCACTTAATAATATTAAATGTGCTGTAGAAGAAACTGGAAGATACTCAGTTAAACCTTCTATTATACCTAAAATGACTGTTTTAAAAATAATTATATAATCCATATAAATAAATATTTGGTGCTCCTGGCCAGACTCGAACTGGCACATTCAAAAAGAATAATAGATTTTGAGTCTATCGCGTCTACCAATTTCACCACAGGAGCTAATATTTTATTGGGGCGAACGATCGGTCTCGAACCGACGACCCACAGAACCACAACCTGTTGCTCTACCAACTGAGCTACGCCCGCCACAAATAGACTAGGCATTTTATAGATAAATTATACAAGGTCAATATTTTGATTGTTATATATTAAAAATATGAGATAATTTATTAATATTTTATAAAATTAACAATGACTGGAGTTAAGTTTGCTGCATGTTCAGCAGGAATAAAAAACAATAAAAAAAAAGATTTAATGCTTGCTGTTTTTCCAGCAAATACAATATGTGCTGCTG
>CAXPEK010000083.1:0-3734 GCA_964216065.1 Candidatus Actinomarina sp. | reverse complement strand
GCTGATAATATTCATATTGATAATTTTCTGCTTTTTGTTGCAACTCCGCCCTAGCAATAGTGGTAATTAAAAATAATGTGATGCTGCTATATGCTAATAATCTTGTCATTAAATTAGAACTTATTATGATTCTCTATCTATATTTAATCTGATTAATTAAAATTTCTATGATAGATTTTCCTAAAAAATATAATTTTAAAGAAACTGAAAAAAAATTACAAGAATATTGGGCAGAAAAAAAAATATATAATTACATCGAAAGTGAGAAACGTGAAAATATTTTTGTGATCGATACCCCACCTCCTACTGTTTCTGGCATGCTTCATATGGGTCATGTATTTAGCTATACTCAAGCAGATTTCATTGCCAGATATCAGAGAATGCAAGGAAAAACAATTTTTTATCCCATGGGTTTTGATGATAATGGTTTACCAACTGAAAGATTAGTCGAAAAAATAAAAAAAGTTAAAGGATCTAAATTAGCACGCTCTGAGTTTGTGTCTTTATGTAATGAAGTAGCAGAGGATGCTCGAGCAGAATTTAGAGAATTATTTAAGACTATTGCTTTATCCATAGATTGGGCACAAGAATATCATACTATTTCAGCTGATACTCGAAAAATTTCACAATTATCATTTCTAGATTTAGCAGAAAAAAACTTACTAGAACGCAAAAATGAACCTACTTACTGGTGTCCTATTGATCAAACAGCCCTAGCTCAGGCTGACCTTGAAGATAAGGAAATATCTGGTTATATGAATAATATTGCTTTTACAGTAAAAGAAACTAATGAGCCTCTTACTATAGCTACCACAAGGCCAGAATTAATTGCTGCTTGTGTCGCAATTTTCGTTCATCCAGATGATGCAAGATATAAAAAGCTGCATGGCAAGAATGCTATAACTGCTCTTTTTCAGGTAGAAGTTCCTATTTTAACTGATACTAATGTAGCAATTGATAAAGGTACTGGCATAGTAATGTGCTGTAGTTTTGGTGATATGACTGATGTAATGTGGTGGAAAACCCACAAGCTAACTTCAAGGATTATCTTGAATAAATATGCTAAAATAAAAAATTTTGATACTGAATTAGCAGATTCTTTAGCTAATAAATGTGATCTTATAAATTTCGAAAAATATTACAATGAAATTGCTGGTCTTAAAGTAGAAGCAGCTAGAAATAAAATTTTAACCATTTTAGCAGCAGAAAATTTATTATTAAAGCAAGAAGCCATTAAACATCCTGTTAAATGTGCTGAGAGATCTGGCCATCCAATAGAAATAATGTTAGCACCACAATGGTTCATTAAAATTTTAACTTATAAAAAACAGCTTTTAGCACAAGCAGAAAAGATAAAATGGCACCCAAAACATATGAAAATTCGTATTTTGCAGTGGATTGAAGGTTTAGCTTATGATTGGTGTATCTCCAGACAAAGATTTTTTGGTGTGCCTTTTCCTGTATGGTATGCTAAAGAAATTAGTGAAGATAATCAAAATAACGAAGATAATATTAACATAGTTTTTGCTACTAAGGAAGAATTACCTCTTGATCCTTTAACTACTATACCTAAAGCCTATAAATTAATTGAGCAAAAATCTGCAGGAGAATTTATTGTGACTAAAAATGGCAGAAAATTTCATTTAACAGCTGAAACTGATGTCATGGATACTTGGGCCACTAGTTCTGTTTCGCCACAAATTTCGAGCCAAGCTATTAATCAAAACTATGCTGTTAATTTAGCTAGACATAAAAAGTTATTTCCAGCTGATTTAAGACCGCAAGCACATGAAATAATCAGAAGTTGGGCTTTCTATAGTATAGTAAAATCCTTTTATCATGAAGAGCAAATTCCTTGGCATAATATTATGATTTCTGGTTGGTGTTTAGCTAAAGATAAAACTAAAATGTCTAAATCTAAAGGCAATGTCATTACTCCGGCTGAGTTAATTACAACTAAAGGTACTGATATAGTGAGATATTGGGCAGCCAATTCAAACCTAGGAGCAGACACCGCATATTCAGAAGAACTATTAGCAATTGGTAAAAAATTAACTAATAAATTATGGAATGCTGCTAAATTTTCCTCTATTCATCTACAAAATTTACAAACCACTAATTTAAGTGAAGCATTAAGTAAAAATATTATTAATCAAACTGGCGACTTATGGATTTTAAATAAATTAGCTAAGGTAATTAAAAATATGGAAGCAGAATTTGCTCAATATGAATATGCTAAAGCATTAAGTTATATTGACAATTTTTTCTGGAAAGATTTTTGTGATAATTATCTTGAATTATCTAAAAGCAGGGCTTATGGAGAGGTAGATAATATTAATATATATTTAAAAGATCTAACAGCAGCTGAAATAGTCGCAGGTAAAATTAGTGCTGCACATACTATTTATCACTTATTAGCTAATATTTTAAAATTATACGCACCTTTTATACCTCATCTAACAGATGAATTATATAAAATTATTTTTCCTCAAGAATATGCTGATATAATTTCACTACATAATAGGGGAACCTGGCCTAAATTAAATATTAAGATACCAGCTTCTTACAATAGACAAATGGAGCAAATTACTACAATTATTGAGCTAATCCGTAAAGATAAATCAGCACATAATTTATCCTTAAAAAAAGATATTAGCAATTTAACTATTAAAGATAAACAGGGTGAGTTTGTACAAATTAACCAAGATTTAATAAATGATTTAATTTTAGTTTGTAACATTAAAAAGCTCTCAATAAATAATAAGCAAGAGCAAGATTTAATGATTAATTATTAAAATGGAATAAAACCCACAACCAATATAACTTACCAGCATCACTAACAGTAACTGTTGCTTAACCATTATTTATAATCATATCTTTTCAACTAAAGATAGTTAGTTTTTTTATATTATCTTTGTTTATTTACAACAATAAAAAGAAATCATATGGTTATTATTCATATCTTCTAGTTATACTACTGTAACCTTGTGTTAGTAACTAAATTACTCTATAATATAAGAATAAATAATAGTTAATTAGTATGTCCAGATTTAAGAAAGCACTATTTTTACTTCATGCTTTCTTTCAACCTACTGCACGCAATTCTTCACCATATATCACAAACCCCCTAATAACCCCAAAGAATCCTCCAATACCAAAAACTGAAACAGGAATAAGTGTTAGAAATCCAAAATTTCAAGAAAAATCTAGCAACATATTTAGTGCAGTTAAATCTAGTCTAGCAAAAGGTTTCGACAAGACTAACCTCTTATTTAATTCATTAGCTAGTGGTGATTATCATGCTAAAGTCGTTGCAAAATTCCTAAAACATGGCGCTGATATAACTAAAAAGATTTATGGAGTTGAATTCAATGCCTTACATATAGCAGCACAAGAAGGTTATGATAAAGTCGTTGAAAATTTACTAGAACATGGCGCTGATATAGAGGAAAAGATTAATGGATTCACTGCCTTATATATAGCAGCAGAGCACGGTCATGATAAAGTCGTTGAAAAATTACTAGAACATGGCGCTGATATAGAGAAAAAGATTAATGGAGTCACTGCCTTATATATAGCAGCAGAGCGCGGTCATGATAAAGTCGTTGCAAAATTACTAGAACATGGCGCTGATATAACTAAAAAGATTAATGGCATCAATGCCTTATATATAGCAGCAGAGCGCGGTCATGATAAAGTCGTTGAAAAATTACTAGAACATGGCGCTGATATAA
>CAXPEK010000082.1:0-6140 GCA_964216065.1 Candidatus Actinomarina sp. | reverse complement strand
TTTAATAATATCAAGAAAAAATTCTTGCAAAGGTAACAAACTAGCTTTATATAACAAAGGCAGAGGGCCAATAGCTCAGTTGGTTAGAGCACGACGCTCATAACGTTGGGGTCGTAGGTTCAAGTCCTACTTGGCCCACCATTACTAGCATTAATAATATTATATTAAATTTTAGTTAAAATTTTTATTTCTAGGCTAAAATTCTTCACATAATACCAAATCCCATTTATAAAGCTGTTTTTAGTCACTAATATTAGTTTCAGAAATTTTAAGCTAAAATTGCAGGAATAGCCTTAGCTAATGCAAAATTTTAGCTTGGAATTTATGGGGTTAAAATTGAAGAATAGAAATAGGTTGATAGATGGGATTTGGTATTAAATCAGTTTTTATAACTATTTTTGTTCTAAACAATAATATTTAGCATTTAAAGCCACTATTTCCCTAGACACTGTTAGCTACCACTTTGATAAACCCATAGCTCCTTGGTTTTTTAAGTCCCAAACATTTAAAATACCATGTCCAGCGGTTGGCAAATCTCCGTCTCCTACATCTCCACCAAGCGGTAAAGCAAAGCCTTGTCCTGGAAGTCTTGGTGTCATCTGTCCTTCCTTTAAAGAACCTAAGACAAAATGACGACAATAAATCATGGCAGATGACCAGGCCCTAAGATAGGGCTTAACATTATTCTCCACCATTTTTCTATCTTTTTTAAATTTATAAAATAACTTATAATAATCATTACCAAATCCTGTAGACATTCCTGTTTCACAACCATCTAACCAGCCTGCTTTATATTGAGGATAATAAGCTGCATTTTCTGGATATTGCTTTAATAATCTTTTATTTGGTGCAAAAATATTATCTTTTGTAACATCACAAGCAGGTAAAAGATTAATTAAAGTTAACAATATAATAAATTTTTTCATTTGCTTTAACATTGATAAATACCTTTACAACCTTTAAACATATTATTCCACCAGTTCTCACCCTCACCTATAAATTTTAGCGATGCATTTAACTTCACATCTACTCCTTGATTCCAGGTCCATTTCATCGCACTATCATGACCTTGTCTGTTCTCCCAAAACCAACTATGCTCAGGCTCTAAAAAACTATCGATAGAACCAAAAGCATTTCGATTAACAATATGAAAGCAATAAATATAACCTCGATACCAAGCATCATAATACTCATCATCCTCGATTAATTCTGGGCTTTGCGTAAAAGTAAAAAAACTTCTATACATCGAATTTCCTCGTGAAGAATGAGCAGAATCACAACCATCTCTAATACCTGACAACATTTGTTTAGAACCATATTCAGGTAACTTAATTTGCGATGGACTAATTAAGTATTTAGAACATGATATTTGTATATTTAATAAAATAATTAAAAATATTCTTAAAAATTTAAATCTCATATTAATTCCTAAATCATTTGTCTTCTTTGTGGTGACTCCAAAACATCATAATAGCGCTGGCAATACCAAAAGGCAGTTTCCCAACCCTTATCATATGTGGGCTCGAAACCATCTCCTTCAATAAATCTGGCATCTTTAAAAAATTTATATACTAATTTATGCTTTGATCGACCAGTTGCTGCTTTGCCTGTATCACAACCATGCCTCCAGCCTATGCGAAAATTTTCTGGCCCTGGCGGAGCTCCTTCTATAAGATTTTTTTTAACAGTACCTGGCATAGCTTTAACATTTAATCTAAAGCTGGGTTGAAAAATAGAAGCCTTCATTTTACTTGCCAAATATGGTACCCATAAACCACAATAAATATAGGCACTACGCCACATTTTACGATAAAGATTAGACTTGTTATTCATGATAGGATGTTTATAAAGTCGTTTACGATTCATTGCGATAATATTATGTTGATTTTCGTTTAATGCTGTAGAACAACCATCTATATAGCCAGCCTGAAATTCAGGTGGTCCTGGTGGTGGTTTCATATCTAAAATCACTGACTTTGATAAGAAATCAAGGGTCTTATCACAGCTAGCAAGCATAGAAACTAAAAATAATATAGTAATAATTCTTATTATATTCATATTAAGTAATTTCCCAATCATAAAAGTAAGTACAATGCTCCTCGCCATCAACAAAGCCAGAAGCATAAACAGAGTTAGAAGTTAGTAACCAACCATCATAATTAGATTTAACACTTCTAACAGCACCTTCTGCAACTGATGATAATACTGATTTACAACCATCTCTGAAACCCATTGAATAAGCATCATCACCGTCAGGTAAGCCTCTAGCCATATATGGTCTAGGTCTAAAGCCCCATTCCCATGAGTCAGGCATACTCCACATCTCTTTCACACAAGAGTTAAGAGTAGTTAAAGCTGAAGTTATTGTGATTATTCTAATTATTTTACTCATGCACTCATATTCCTAAATTACGCTATATTATAGCATATTTTGGGTCGCTAAACAAGTAATATTACGAATTTAAATAATTAATCTTATTAAAACAATATTACTCTTATGAGATTTGGCTAGTTATGATAAAATTTATCAAGCAGAATATTACCAATAAAATTATCTAAATTTATAGATTTTAACCTTAAATATAGTTGAAAATTAGAGTAATTTAGCTATTTTAACTCTAAATTAAAATAGTTTATCATGCAAAAAAAAATAGCATTAATATTTCCAGGTCAGGGCTCACAAAAAATAGGCATGGGTAAAAATTTTTACGATAATTTTTCTAGTGCAAGAGAAGTTTTTCAAGAAATAGACGAAGTATTAGGACAAAATCTATCAAGATTAATTTTTACAGGCGAAATAAGCGAACTTACCAAAACCGAAAATACCAAACCCGCATTAATGGCTGTATCTCTAGCTATTTTAGCTAGTTTATTAAGCGAAACTAAAAAAAATATCCAAGAAATAGCAAATTATGCTGCTGGCCATTCTTTAGGAGAATATTCTGCCTTGGCAGCTGCCAAATCATTATCTATTGCTAGTACTGCTAAAATCTTAAAAATAAGAGGAGAAGCAATGCGTGATGCAGGAGCTAAAACCAAGGGTGCAATGGCTGCAATAATTGGTACTGACTATGACACAGCGCAAAAAATTGTAGCTGCAGCTGCTGAAAATGATATTTGTCAAATAGCAAATGATAATTCTATAGGGCAAATTGTTATTAGCGGTCACCAAGAAGCAATTGCAAGAGCAATATCTCTAGGCAAAGAATTTGGAGCTAAAAAAGTTATTGCTTTACCTGTAAGCGGTGCTTTTCATTCAGAATTAGTCCGGGAAGCAGCAGAAAAAGTTGCTTCAGCTTTAGCTGGATTGCCAGTCAATAAGCCAATTATACCCATTGTAACTAATGTAACTGCTCAGCCAGAAGATAAACCAGAATATCTCAAAGAATTACTAGTAAAGCAGGTTACAGGCAGTGTAAGATGGCGAGAAACCATTATAAAACTAAAAAATATAGGAGTTACTGATATAATCGAAGTTGGATCGGGTAAAGTTTTGTCTGGCTTAGTAAAAAGAATAGAACCTGAACTAAATATTTCTAATATAGAAGAACCTCAGGATTTAGATAATTTTCTTAAAAACTATTAGCTACTTGTTTTTATTCTAGCTTTTATAGCTTAGATGCTTATTAAATAACTAAATTGCTGACAATATGTAATTAATTTTGCTTAAATTAAGTTCATTAGGTTTAAGCTAATAACATTTACATAGCCAATTAAAAAGTCTAAATATAAGCAAAAAGAGCATATATTTACCAAAAATAAATTTTTTAGCTAGTCCTCAAGTTTCACTCAGCTTTTCTAATTCTTTGGTTTTGGCTATTTTTTTAGCAAATTTATTTTCACGAAAGGAAAGATAAATACTGCTGCCTATTATGATAATAGAACCAGCTATATCATATTTATTGGTCTGGTCATTAAATAGGAAATAAGCAAAAACCCCAATAAATACTAACCTCAAAAAATCATAAGGCATAATCGCCGTTACATCGGTTAAAGATAATGATTTAGCTAATGCATTATGAGCAACATTTGCCGTAAAACCAATTAATACAAACCATATTACATGTGTTAAAGCGATCATTTGCCAATTAAATATAGCAAAGATAAAAGAAAATGGTAACATCATAAAAGCTGTGTAAAATGTTACTAGCTTCGGTTTATCTACTACAGATAATTTCTTAATTAATATGGAAGCCAAAGCCCATAATGACGTTGAGAATAAAACCATTAAACTAGCTATATTAAAATCCACATAGCCTGGCCTGACAATAATTAGAACCCCAACAAAACTTGACATTATAGCCATAAGTCTAAAAATACCTGGCCTCTCCTTTAAAAATATTATAGCAGCTATAGTAGTAAAAATTGGGCTAGTAAAGCTAAGCGCTGTGGCATTTGGTAATGGTAATTTAGTAACAGCATAAAACCAAGAAGTCATTGCAATAATTCCAATAATGGCTCGATATGAATATAATTTTATTTTAGTGGTTTTTAAAATAGCAAAACCATTACTGCAGAGCCATGGCAACATTAAAATAAAAGAAAAAAATAACCGCCAAAAAACTATTATATATGAGTTATAATATTCAGATACATATCTCACCATACAGAGCATTATCGAAAGCCAAAATGAACTATATATTGCCCATAAAGTTCCCTTAGTTTTACTAGTTAGCCCCATATTAAAATCATTCAATATCAATAGTAGCAATTACTGTAAAATCTCCTCTTTTAACCGAGAATACCGCGTATTTTTTACCAAATTTTTTGTTTTTTTCTACAATCTTCTCTAAATGCTTAAATGATTTTACTGGCTCTTGATTAATTTTGGTAATTACATCCCCTTCTGCTAAACCTGCTATGTTATTTTTAGAATCTTCAGTAAAGCCAACTATTAAAATACCATTTAAATCACTAGGTATTTTATAATCATTTCTAAAATCTTCATCAAGCTCTGTTAATCTTAAACCCAAATATTCTTTATAACTTAATTCTGCTTTTTTAGCTTGTTCTTCTGCGTCTTGCTCTGCCACATTCTCTATTTTTACCAGAATATTTTTAGGAGTTAGCTTACCATTTTCATATCGCAAGATTTTTAGTTTTAGCCGATCCCCAACTTTACTATCAGAAATTATTTGTGCCAAAATTTGCGGATTTTCTATATTTTTCCCTGCAATTTCAATAATTAAGTCATCTACTAACAAACCTGATTTAGCCGCAGGACTATCAGCTACTATTGCAGTAATATATGCACCTAATGCCCTTTCTAAACCTAAAGCTTCTGCCATATTAGGATCAACATATTGTACAGTTACCCCAAGCCAGCCTCTTGTAACCTTACCCTTATTTTTAAGCTGCTCTATTACTGGAACAGCAATATTAGTAGGTATAGAAAAGCCAATACCAATATTACCACCAGAAGCATTAGAAAAAATCGCAGTATTAATGCCAATTAATTTACCTTCACTATCAAACATTGGGCCACCAGAATTACCTTTATTTATAGCGGCATCTGTTTGAATAAAATTAATATTACTACCAGCAATTAAATTTCTACCTCTAGCAGAAATTATGCCCGACGTCACTGTTCCCCCTAAACCAAAGGGATTACCTACCGCTATAACCCAGTCTCCTACTTTAGCATTATCAGAATTACCCATTTCTACATAAGGTAATTTATCTTTGCTCTCAATCTTTAATAAAGCAATATCTGATTTAATATCTTTGCCTATGATTGTTGCTCTCTTGCTTATTCCATCATTAAATTTAACATTTACTACATCTGCCCCTTCTAATACATGACTATTAGTCACTATATATCCATCTTCTGATATAATAAAGCCTGAGCCCAGTGAAGTAACTGTTTCTACTTTATTATCAATAATACCACTATTAAAAAAATCTCTAAAAAAAAATTCAAAAGGAGAATTTTTAGGTAATTGGGGAATTAAATCAGATAAATCTACACCTTTTTTAGTAATATTCTTACTAGTTGAGATATTAACTACTGTAGGTAAAGACCTATCAACTATATTTGCAAATGAAGGAAGTGCTACAGAACATAAGTCTATTTTTTTATTATCAGCTTTAATATTATTGAATGATAAAAAGCAAAAACTAAATAGTAAAAAAAACATGAG
>CAXPEK010000081.1:0-6585 GCA_964216065.1 Candidatus Actinomarina sp. | reverse complement strand
TCTTCCGATCTGCTAAAATAAACCAGATTGGCTGCTGAATAAATAAATTAATATCTATAATCATACCTACTGATAAAAAGAAAATACCTAGCAAAATACCCTTGATTGGCTCTATTATTACCATTATCTCATGTTTATATTCAGTTTCAGCTATTAGTAGCCCAACTAAAAACGCACCTAATGCTGCAGACAAGCCAACTACTTCAGTAATTGCAGCTCCAGATACTAACAAAAACATCGTAATTGCAGTTAACCATTCTGGATGATTTGCTAAACTTAAATAATTTAAAATTGGTCTTAAAATAGTCTTACCTAAAAAATAGATAACCATAATAGCCATAATAGCTGTAAAAATTGCTTTTAATAAAATAGTAAAAATATTTACTTCCACTGCACTACTCATTGCACCTACCAGAACCAAGATAGGAACTACCGCCAAATCTTGCATCAATAATATTGAAAAAGCTATTTTACCAACCGGTTGATTTAACTTATGCGTTTCTTGTAATAAATGAATAATAATAGCAGTAGACGAAAGAGCTAATGCCGCACCTATTAAAATAGCAGTTTGCGATACTTGCCCTAAATATATGCAAATAGAAGAAATCACTACAGTAGTGCTAACTATTTGCAATGAACCTAACCCAAAAACATATTTTTTTAGCTCTTTTAATCTGGCAAATGAAAGCTCTAAGCCAATCATAAACATTAAAGCTACAATACCTAATTCGCCTATCACTGATACTAAGTCACTGTCGGAAATAGTCACATAAGCAAGTAATGGGTAATTACTTACAAAATTATTTAAACCATAAGGACCAATGATTAAACCACATATTAAATAACCAAGAATTTGCGAAACCCCTACTCTTTTTAAGAATGGAACCAGAATACCAGCTATAGCAAAAAATAAAATCATGCTGGATAATAAAGGTAAGATACCATGTGTTTGGTATGATAAATCTGTCATTTTAAAGTTAATTGCCCAAATATTTAAAATAAATAATTTGATTTATCAATTTTTTTTTGCTTAATAGAATTAAAATTCTAAAATGTTATTTACTTTTTTCAAAATATTTTTTACCGCTCTGATTCTTTCTTTCTCAGCCTGGCTATCTGCAAAAAAACCTGAATTAGCTGGCTTTATTATTGCACTACCAATAGCCTCTATTCTAGTTTTGGCCATGGCACAATTGGAGCATCAAAATAGTCATACCTCAATTATCTTAGCTAGATCTATTTTAATTGGTACTCCAATTTCATATTTATTCTTTCTGCCTTTTTTTTTAGCTGATAAATTAGCTTATAACTTCTGGTTTTGTTATGTCATTGGTCTAATATTGTTAATTATCGGTTATTTTATACATAAATTTCTTACTAACTTTATTAATTAGCATTGAGCTAAAAATGTTTGCAGATCTAGCCCTATTATTTAGCTCAGCCTTATTAGCTGCAACTATTTTTCCAGCACAGTCTGAATTATTATTAATTGCCTTTTTAGGTAAATATCATGATCAACATCTCCTATTATTTTTAAGTGCAACTATTGGTAATATTTTAGGTGCATGTATTAATTGGATAATTGGAGTATATTTTTTCTATTTAAGTAAAAATAACCTAAAAATGCTTAAATATAAAAAAATCTTGGTAAAATATGGAACGCCTAGCTTATTATTCAGCTGGCTGCCTATTATTGGTGATAGTTTAACTCTGTTAGCAGGATATTATAAAATAAATTTCTTACTTTTTTTAAGTTTAGTAGCTCTTGGTAAAACAGCTAGATATTTTATTTTAATCAAAATTTTTAACTAAATTTAACACAAAAAAGGCCCATAATGGGCCTTTTTTGTGTTACCTTTCTCTTAAGGGCTTTTATCGACTAGCTAGCTAGCCACAAACTCCTCTGAAAATATTTAATCAAAATATCATATCTCCAAATCTGACTATAACACATTTTTTTGCAAAAACCAAATATTACTTTAATGTTTTGTTACTTTTCTTTTTAACCTTCTCAAACCTTTTGACATTTTGGCAAGAGCAATATTAAAAGCTTCATAAGGCGTATCCGAATTTCCGTCACCTTTTATAAAATAATGCCTTCTACCTTTTTGCATAACTACAATAGAACTTGTAAATTTATCTTGATTGTCCTTAGATATTTTAACTTTTGCACATAAAATTCTATTTTTAAAATATTTGTCTACAATTTTATTTGTAACATGATTTACATGTGTTGGAAAATTTTCACCAATTCCTGTCATGTGATGACCGCTAATACTTAATTTCATAATGATATATTATATTTTAGTTAACCTTAATATAGATAAATATATTGTAACATTTTTATAAACCTATGTCACTGTTTTTTCTATTATATTTTCTATAATCTTGAACTTAATTATTATTAAGCAAGTATCTTGCAAACTTTGTAATTTATGTTAGATTTGCCGAAATTTATATTTATTATCTGAATAATGAAAGAAAAAGAACAATATCTAAAAGATACAGATTTAATTTACAGCACTAATGTTGTTTTCATTCAAGAATTATATCGCAAATACCTTGATAATAAAAGTTCTGTTGACCAAAAATGGCAAGAATATTTTGCTAATATTGGTGATGAACTAGCAGATGTATGTAATGATTTTGACGGGGCTAGTTGGTCTAAAACTGAGCTTAGCGTTATTGGAGCAAGTCCAGAACCAGCCATAAAAGAAAACAGCGAAAAATTAAGGAAGAAAGACCCAGCCTTGAAAGATTCTGGATTAGAATATAAAGTTGCGCGTTTAATTAATCGTTACCGAAGATATGGTCATTATAGTGCTAATCTAGACCCTTTACTACTCAAAAAACCAGAAGTAAAAGAAGTTTTAACTAAAGATTTTCATCATATTAGCACAGCAGATCTAAAAGAAAAATTAAATCTAAAATATGAACCTGATTTTTCTGGATTAACTGTTGAAAAAATTATTGCCAAACTAAAAAAAATCTACAGCTCAACTATAGCTTTTTAGTTTGAATATATTTCAAATATCGAAGAAAAATTATGGCTTAGAAATAGAGTAGAATCAGCCAAATCAGGACTAACTGAAATCACGAATTTAGACCAAAAAAATGCTCTTAATCATTTGCATAGAGCAAATTCTTTTGAGCAATTACTCCATAAAAAATTTCCAGGAGCTAAGCGTTTTTCTGTTGAGGGTGGTGAAGCTATTATACCTGCTTTAGAAAAAATTATTGAGCTTGCTGGTTTGGCAAAAATTAATGATTTAGAATTAGGTATGGCTCACAGGGGCAGGTTAAATGTACTTACTAACATTTGTGGTAAGCCATATGACCAAATGATTGCAGAGTTTAAAGGAGCATCTTCTATTCCTTCAGAATATAACGCCTCTGGTGATGTAAAATATCATATGGGCTACTCTATGGATAGAGAATTTGGCGAACATAAATTACATGTAGCCCTTGCTTATAATCCTTCTCATTTGGAAGCAGTTAACTCAGTAGTTGCAGGTAAAGTAAGAGCAAAACAAGATTTAGAACAAGATGAAAGCCGAAAAAACACTTTAGCAGTTTTGATACATGGAGATGCCGCTTTTATGGGGCAAGGTACAGTAGCAGAATGTCTTAATATGGCTTATGTTGATGCTTATAATATAGGAGGAACCATCCATTTTATTATTAATAATCAAGTAGGTTTCACTGCAAATAATCAAGATTCACGCTCAACTAGATATTCTTCAGACTTAGCTAAATTTATTGAAGCTCCTATTTTGCATGTAAATGGCGAAGATATAGAAGCAGTAATTTATGATTGTTTAATAGCTTTTGATTATAGACAAAAATTTGGCAAAGATATTGTAATTGATCTAATTTGTTATCGGAAATATGGTCATAATGAGGGTGATGAGCCTAATTATACTCAGCCAATTATGTATAATATAATCAAAAATATGCAGCCTATTGATGAAAAATATGCGCTTAAATTAATCAACGAACAAGTAATTACCGCCTCAGAATATAACCAATTAAAAGATAATAGAAGCAAAATATTGGAAAAAGCTTTTCTAGATTCTGACAAATTTATTGCTACTAAACCTCATGCTTTTTCAGCTAAATGGTCCGGTCTTACTACTAAAGAGAAGTCAAAACAAATAGCCCCAAAAACTGGCTTAAGCAAAAATAAATTAAGTACTATACTTGATCATTTGCTTAGTTATCCTGATAATTTTAATATTCACCCTAAAATTGCCAAACAATATGCTGCCAAGAAAAAGATCTTTGCTGAAGGCACTCATATAGACTGGGCTTTAGGTGAATCTCTTGCTTATGCAAGTTTATTGGATGAGGGTTATCCAGTTAGAATTACTGGCCAAGATGCCAAAAGAGGTACATTTTCTCATCGTCATTCAGTATTGCGTGATATTAAGACAGAGGCAGAATATATACCTCTTAACCACTTAAGTGAAAAACAAGCCAAATATGTAGCTGCAGATTCAGTATTATCGGAATATGCTGTTTTAGGTTTTGAATATGGTTATTCTTTATCAAACCCTCATAGTTTAACTATTTGGGAAGCCCAATTTGGTGATTTTGCTAATGGTTGCCAAATTATGTTTGATCAATTTATAGCTTCTGGTGAAACTAAATGGCTGCGCTTATCTGGTTTGGTAATGCTTTTACCACATGGTTATGAAGGTCAAGGTCCTGAACATAGTTCAGCTAGATTGGAACGCTATTTACAAGCTTGTGCAGAAGATAATATTCAAGTAGCTAATATCACTACACCAGCAAATTTCTTCCACATCTTAAGAAGACAAATTCACCGCAATTACCGTAAACCTCTTATAGTAATGAGTCCCAAATCTCTGTTAAGACATAAATTAGCAACATCTAAAATAGCAGAAATGGATAAAGCTGCAGAATTTAAACCAGTGATAGCCGAAACTGACCAGCTAGATGCAGATAAAAAAATCAAAAAAGTTATTTTTTGTTCTGGTAAAATTTACTATGATTTATACGAAGCAAGAGCAGAAGCTAAAATTAATAATATTGCCATAATCAGAATAGAAGAATTATACCCATATCCTGATGCAGCAATCGTTAAATTACTGAAAAAATATAATAATGCAGAAATTATATGGTGTCAGGAAGAACCAGAAAATATGGGGGCGTGGCATTTTATTGATCGTAGATTAGAGAACTCAATGGTCAAAGCCAATATCAAAGCCACAAGACCAATTTATATAGGCAGAAAACCCGCAGCAAGTCCGGCTACAGGCTATATGAGTGTGCATGTTTCTGAACAAAAAACAATTATAAATAATGCTCTTAAATAGCAGTCTATATTATATATTGTCTAAAAGATTTTTTTCTTAGAAAATTCTTAAATTAGGTAAGCTGACCCAAACTAACATCTATTTAAAAGAGCTAGTTTTATAGAAATCGCAGCAAATAATTAGATTGTTTCAGTAAGATTCGATATTATTAACTATAAAAATTTACTTTTTTCTAGCAGCCATACGATTATCATTAAACACACATATAGTATCAGAGCCGTGCCTTAATGTAAACAAATCCGCTATTCTTTCCACAATAATATAATTATCTTGCACCCTATAATTAACTAAACCCTCATAACCATCTGAATCCACATAAAAAATAGCGGGTATTTCAGCATTCTGCTTCGGAAACTCAAAATAAGTAAATAAATCATCATCAAAAATCTTTACAGGAGCTATATTAGAAGGTCCCGAGAAACTATAGTTAAAATTATATTTATCTGGCTCAGAAAAATCTATCTGGCTACCAGCTTGCTTATCCAACACTTTAAAACCTGAATCTATATCGTCAGGGTAGATAAATCTTGTTTCAAAAAACACAGAGGGATCGTCCATAGATTTAACAGTTTTAGCATCTAATAAAAATTGATAAATTCTTCTATTAGTAATTAAAGTCATATTAGTCTTAGCATATTTATTAAGTGGTCTTAAAAAAATACGATTCCCATTATTTACTATTTCCCAACCGCTGCTATTACCCATAGCTATAGTAGAAGCTTTCTCACCAGATTCTAAAGTTATATGAGCCTGATATTCGTATGTACCAACATATTTATAGATAACATCAGGTTTATAAACAAAAGCAGCAATCTTGTCATTATGGGCCAGTGGTTCTGGATATATTATTGCCATATTATTTGCTAAAGATGCAAAAGATACATTACTAAATAAACTGATAAGTAGGAGGGTTTTAATTATTATTCTCATGATCCTATTTTGTTATTTTATTATTCTGATATTCGGTTACTGTAAATTCATTTAAAATAATTTTATTACTTTCTTTATCTATAATAACTCCTGTATAATTAAAAGATATTTTAACTTCCCATAATTCTTGCTTTTTTCTTCGCACTGAAACCTCTCTAACTAAATAGCGAATTTTAGCATGTTGGGGCATCTCTATTACTTTGTTAAGTCTCATTATATTTTCAAAAAATGTAAATTCTTTCACACCTAAATCTATAGATAAGATAGTAATTTTTCTACTGCCTGATTTTCCTAATCTTTTTACAGGATTTTTCTC
>CAXPEK010000080.1:0-2418 GCA_964216065.1 Candidatus Actinomarina sp. | reverse complement strand
GTTAAGCTTAACATTAACAATAAAAATTTATTAACTACTGATTATATTATTGATTATCCTATAGATAGTTTAGTAGATATGGAGGGTTATGGTTTTTTTGCTGCAGCAAGTAAATATGTTTTAAATGAGCAAATTATTTTACTTAAAATTATTTCTGATAATAATATTGCTGAGCAACATCTTGTAAGAGCAGAGCAAGTGCAACAATTGATGGCTAGGCAGGAAAATCAAATATTTAATATTATTGATCTTTATCAAGACTATTTTGCAAGCTATTTTAATGAGCTTGCTGATTCTATTGAATATGAAGCTTTATTAAACTCTAGCAAATTTACCTTTAGTGAAAAGATTATATTAAAAAAATTATTAAATAAGCTTGAGCATCAAAATTACAAAATTGATCTTTTAGCATTAAAAAAACTAAATTCGGCTAAACAAATTTTAAAAAATTTAGAATTATGTTTAAAAAAATTTATATAGAAAGAGAAGCATTATCTTCTTTAAGAGCAAAAAATATTATTGCGCAATATCCTAAGGCTGAGCTTATTGAATGTGAATATTATGGTGAGATTTTTAATAAAAAAAACCAAAGCTTTAGACTACAAAAGCAAAATCCTGCCTTAATAATAGCTCTAAAAAAAGGAAAAAAAATTCTAGCTACACCAGAGGGTTTTGGTATAGGAGGCGGGCAGAATTATTATTTTTCACATATGCTAAATTGTGTTTATGATTGTAGATATTGTTTTTTACAAGGTATGTATAATTCGGCTTATTTTATTTTATTTGTGAATTATGAAGATTTTTTTCATGAAATAAAATTATTAGATAAATTAAAGCAGGAGAAATATTTTTTTTCTGGTTATGATTGTGATTCACTGGCACTAGAAAAAGTTACTAATTTTGCGGCTGAGTTTATCGAGTTTTTTCAAAAGTTAAAATATTCTAATTTAGAATTACGTACTAAAAGTGTTAATATTTCAGTTTTTGATAAATTTGAGCCAACTGCGAATATTATTAATGCTTATAGTTTTACCCCTAATGAAATCTCTCTTAAATTAGAGCATAAAACCCCACCTGTTAGATCAAGAATAAAAGCATTAAAAGCTTTAGCAAAATCTGGCTGGCAAGTAGGGGTTAGATTGGACCCATTAATTTATAACGAAAATTACCAAGAATTATATGACCAATTAATTTTAGAGATTTTTACTGATTTGCCACTAGAAAGCTTACATTCTGTTAGTATTGGTCCTCTTAGATTTCCTAAAAATATGCATAGTAAAATACAATCATTATATCCGAAAGATTCTTTCTTAGTAAATGACTTAACTTTAAGGGGTAAGAATATTTCTTATAAGGAAAAAATTGAAAAAGAAATGGAAAACTATATAATAACTAAATTACAGAAATATATAGCTAAAAAATTAATATTTTCATGCAAAAATTTTTAATCACAGGTACTTCATCAGGTATTGGCTTTTATCTTGCAAAGCAAATTTCTATAAAAAATAAAGTTATAGGTTTAGCAAGAACTAACCAGTTTTCACATGAAAATTTTACTCATGTTAATATAGATTTATCTAATATTACTAATAGTATCGATATTGCTAAAGATTTGGCAAAGCAGCATGATGATATAGATATTATAATAATAAATGCTGGTTTTGGTATGTTTAAAGAGTTAGAGCAATTTTCAGGAGATCAGATAATAGAATTATTTAATGTTAATATTATAAGTCAGGTAATATTATTAAAATATTTATTACCAAATTTACGCAAAAGAAAAAATGCAAAAATTATTTTTATGGGTTCTGAGACAGCTTTATTAGGTGCTAAAAAGGCAACTATTTATGCTGCAACTAAATTTGCTTTACGCGGTTTTGCTCAATCTTTAAGAGCAGAGGTTAAAAAAGACAATTTGGCGGTAACTATAATTAATCCCGGAATAGTAGCTAGTGATTTTTACAAAAATTTAGCTTTTACCTATGCCGATGAACAAGATAATAAAATAAATATAGAGGATATTTTTGCTCTAATAAATTTAATTTGTGAGTTGGATAATAATTTAGTAATTGATGAGATAAATCTTACTCCTATGAAAAAAAATATTAGATATAAAAAGTAACTATGAGAATCAATTCTTATATCTTTATTATTTTCCTTTTTTTTATAAATAATAATTTATTAGCTAGTAATACTGATTTGCCAAAATTCATGTCAATTAAGGTAAATGAGGCAAATTTAAGAGCAGGACCTGGTACTAATTTTCCTATTGAGCTAATTTATATTACAAAGAATTTAGTAATAGAAGTTATAGATTCATTTGATAATTGGTATAAAATTATTGATGAAGAGGGCAATAAAGGTTGGTTACATAAAAGCTTAATTAGCAAAAGAAGATATTTTGTAACTGATATAGAT
>CAXPEK010000079.1:0-3451 GCA_964216065.1 Candidatus Actinomarina sp. | reverse complement strand
CCGCTGCCTTACCACTTGGCGACATCCCAATAATAAATTTCAAGCTCTGCAATATAAATAATCATAAACTATTTTCAAGAGATTTTACAGGGTTAATATTATTTCATGGCTTTCCTGCCTAATAAACTCGTTGCTATCTGTGATATATATTGTAATCTAAAGCAGAAATTTACAAAATTTACTAATGGAGCCAAAAAAATTTTATCCTAATCAATTTGGTTTGATTCATTTTTCAGGTATAGGTGGCATAGGAATGAGTGGTATTGCTGAAATTTTACATCATTTAGGCTGTAAAGTACAAGGTTCAGATATTACTAAAAGTGCTAATGTTATAAGATTAGAAAAAATAGGTATAAATGTTTTTATAGGGCAAAATGAGACTAATATTAATAATGTTTCTGTTTTAGTGCGCAGTTCTGCTATTAGTAGCGACAATCCTGAGTTAGTAGCGGCTAGAAAGTACAATATTCCAGTAATTGATCGAGCTGATATGCTAAAAGAAATTATGTTCTTAAAGAGTTGTGTTACTATTGCTGGAACGCATGGTAAAACCACAACTACCTCGATAATTGCCCATTTATTTAAAGATCTTGCATTTGACCCTACTGTAATTAATGGGGGTATTTTAAATTCATATAATAGTAATGCGTATTTGGGTAAAGGTGACTGGTTGGTAGCTGAAGCTGATGAATCTGATGGCAGTTTTAACAAATTACCAGCACAAATAGCTGTAGTTACCAATATTGAGCCTGAGCATATGGAATTTTATGGTGATTTTAATAGTTTAAGAGCAGCTTTTAAATCTTTTATCGAGAAAGTTCCTTTTTATGGTTTTGCTGTATTATGCTCCGATCATGATGAGTTGAATAATATTGCTAAAGAAATTAAAGACCGCAAAATAATCACTTATGGTGAGCGAGAAGAAGCTTCAGTAAGAGCTACTAATATCATATCAAAAGAACATGGTGTGGGTTTTACTTTAGAGGTAAAATTAGCTAATCATATTGGCACTTATCCAGATTTTTTTCTTCCTCTTTATGGTAGGCATAATGTAGCTAATGCTTTGGCTGCTATAGCTGTTACTTTAGGTATTGGAGCTGAGATAAAGCATATTAAAAAATCTTTAGCTCAATTTTTGGGAGTTAAGAGAAGATTGACAGTTACTGCTAAGATCAAGAATAATATTACGATAATTGATGATTATGGTCACCATCCTACTGAAATAAAAGCTACTATTAGTGCTGTATGTGAAATGAATCAGGTAAGGAAAAAGCGTGGTAATATTATTGTGGTTATGCAGCCTCATCGCTATTCAAGGTTGTATGATTTATTCAAAGAATTTTCTTATTGTTTTGCTGAAGCTGATAAAATATTTATTACAGATGTTTATGCAGCGGGAGAAAAAGAAATTCAAGGTATTAATAAAGAATCATTAGTTAGTGCGATAAAGAATAATGGGCAGCAAGATGTTTATGAAGTAGCTAATTTGCCAAAAATAGAATTGCAACTAAAAGATCATCTTAACGCCAATGATTTAATAATTTTTTTGGGCGCAGGAGATATTACTCAATATGCTAACTCTATACCAGATAAGCTGGAAGCTTTATTATGAATGGTAAGTTAGAGCAATTTATTGCTAATTCAACTTCATTTAGGAAAAATTACCAACTGAATAAGATTAATTGGTTTCAAGTGGGAGGTAAGACAGATTGGTTATTTAAGCCCAAAGATGAACAAGAATTGCAAGAATTTTTACAGCTCGCATTTAATATGAAAATCTTGGTTTTAGGGGTTGGTTCTAACATTATTATTCGAGATGGTGGTTATAGAGGTTGCGTATTGAAATTGGGGAGAGCTTTTGCTGGTTATAGGCAAATTTCTGCTACTGAAATTGAAGTTGGTGCTGCAACTCTTGATCAGAATGTTGCTAAATTTGCTGCTGCTTGCAATATTGCTGGCTTAGAATTTTTAAGTGGTATTCCAGGTACTATAGGTGGCGCAATTAAAATGAATGCTGGGGCCTATGGTGTGGAGTTTAAGGATGTGGTGAAAAAAATATATGCTTATGATAGAAAAGGTGTGTTACATGAATTAGCTGCAGAAAAAATGAATTATAGTTATAGAAAATCTGCGCCAGAAAAAGAATATATTTATGTTAAAGCTATATTAGAGGGTTTTAGAGGTAGGCAAGAAGAAATTCAACAAAAAATTCAAGAAATTCAGTTAAGTCGCGAGGCAGCCCAGCCAATTAGAGCTAAAACTGGGGGAAGCAGCTTTAAAAATCCGACAGGTCATAAAGCTTGGCAGTTAATTGCTGAATCTGGTTGCAGGGGTATGGCTTTAGGTGACGCTGTAATGTCTGAAAAACACTGTAACTTTATGATTAATAAAGGTAGTGCAACTGCTGCTCAGTTAGAAGATTTAGGTAATTTAGTTATAGAAAAAGTATACGCTAAAACAGGAATTAAACTAGTTTGGGAAATACAAATTATTGGTGAAAAATAACTTAAAAATAAATATTATTCATAAATTTAATTTTTGGTTATGTTGTAATGTTTTATCGGTAAATTAAAAATTAGAATTTTGCTCTAGCTGTAGCGATTAGCTATTATTTAATTTGAAAATTTTTCATAAGACTAATTCACTGAAATTATATTACCAAATCAAATTTATTATAATACCAAATCCCATCTATAAACCTACTTTTATTCTTCAATTTTAACTCCATAAACTCCAAGCTAAAATTTTAAATTAGCTAAGGCTAGTCCTGCAATTTTAGCTTAAAATTTCTGAAGCTAATATTATTGACTAAAAACAGCCTTATAGATGGGAATTGGTATATGTTATAAATTTAAGAAAATTTCTTGCTAACAAACTTAATTTTTGTTAGAGGATATTATTTGATTATTAATATGTTGATGCATAATTAATAAAGATTTGTAGAATATTAGCTTTTAATAACAAGCTAATAACTTAATAGCTGGTTAATTTGTAGCTCAGCTTTTATTGTTGCGAAATTAATGTTATTCATAGGTGCACAAATTATGAGAAATAAATATTTAAGTTATTTAAATATTTTGGTCTTATTAAGTTTTTTTTTATTTGTTTTTTACAATTTCACTTACCTTAAATCTCTTATAAAAGAGTCTATTAATAAGCAGGGTTTTAAAGTTAGGGAAATACATGTAAACGAATTAGAATATATTGATTTAGCAGAAATTATTGATAATTTAGATTTTAAAAATGGCGATGATATTTTCGCTATTAATATTAAGCAGAATCAGCAAAGATTATCAAGTAATTTGTGGGTAGAATCAGTAGCAATAAAAATTAAATATCCTGACATTGTGGAAATTAATGTTAGGGAGAAAAAAGTAGAATTTATCTTATTTTCAGAAGATAAATATTATATTATTGATGTGCATGGTGAAATAATTAAAAATTTACAATT
>CAXPEK010000078.1:0-3861 GCA_964216065.1 Candidatus Actinomarina sp. | reverse complement strand
TAGAAACATGCCAGGGTTTAAGCGCAGCTTTCTGCAAAGTTTTTACTAATTTTTTGTTAGCATAGCCTAGTGAGTTTACGGCAATTCCTGCCCCTAAATCAAGATATCTTTTGCCAGATTTGCTCTGCAAGAAAACTCCTTTACCAGAAGTAAATTCTAAATTACATCTTTTATATACTTGCAAAAGAGGGCTTAGCATTCAAATATTTAGAAAGGTATTTCATCCTCAAAATCATCTGCTGCAGAAATATTTTGTTCTCCCGAAGCCGAGTTAAACACTCCCTGATCTGGAAAAGGAGAGGAAGCTTGCTTAGACGAGCTATTTTGAGCATAATTATTAGAGCTTCCGGCCATATTGGCTGCATTAGCGCTATCTAACATAGTAAAACTACCGGAATAACCTTGCAAAACTACTTCTGTAGTGTAGCGATCTTGGCCGTTATTATCTTGCCATTTTCTCGTTTGCAAACTGCCTTCTATGTAAATTTTGCTTCCTTTACGCAAATATTGCTTAGCTATTGTTACTAAACTAGGAGAAAATATCACAATTTTATGCCACTCAGTTTTTTCTCTTTTTTCACCAGTGTTTTTATCTTTCCAACTTTCAGTGGTAGCTAGTGAGATATTAGCTATTTCCCTACCATCTTGTGTTGATCTTATCTCAGGATCTGCTCCCAGATTTCCTACTAATATTACTTTATTTATTGAGCCTGCCATATTTTTTTTAAAGTTTAATTGCTAGTTAAGATAGCTATGTTAATAATTGTGCGTTAACTTACAATATTTTAAATTAATTAACAAGTATAAACCCCATCATGGATACTAAATTCATTACTGTAAATCAGGCAAGAGAACATAACTTAAAAAATGTTTCAGTTAAAATACCTAAAAATAAATTTGTAGTTATTACCGGACCTTCTGGTTCAGGAAAATCTTCTTTAGCTTTTGATACTGTATATGCTGAGGGGCAACGTAGATATGTAGAAAGCTTATCTGCTTATGCTCGACAATTTCTAAATTTACAAAATAAACCAGATGTTGAATCTATTGAAGGTTTATCTCCGGCTATAGCGATAGATCAAAAAACCACCACCAAAAATCCTCGCTCTACAGTTAGTACAGTTACAGAAATTTATGATTATATGCGTTTATTATTTGCGCGCATTGGTGTACCTATTTCTCCAGCTACTGGCAAACCAATTGAAAGTCAATCTGCCTCTGATATGGTAGAGCGTATTAGAAATTTACCTACTGACACTAAAATATATATTTTAGCACCTATTGTGAGAGGCCAAAAGGGAGAACACCGCAAAGAATTAACCCAAATTAGAAAACAAGGCTTTCAGCGTCTAAAAATTGATGGTGAAATTTTTGAAATTGATGATCTTCCAGCGCTTGATAAAAATAAAAAACATCATATGGAAGTAATTATTGATCGTTTAATTATTACTGAAGACTTAGATAATAGACTAGCAAATTCAGTAGAAACTGCCTTACAATTAACTGATGGTTTATTACATGTTGAAATAGTAGCACTTCCAGAAGAATATCAAGGTAATGAATTTAAAAATCAGCAAATTATTACTTTTTCGGAGAAATTCTCTTGTCCAATTTCAGGTTTTACTATTGATGAAATAGAACCCAGATTATTATCTTTTAACAGTCCTTATGGAGCATGTAATTCTTGCAATGGGCTTGGCACAGAATATTATTTTGATCCTAATTTAGTAATTGCAAATGAAGAATTATCCATAAATGAAGGAGCTATCTCACCCTGGAAAGCTATAAATAGCAAATATTATACTCAAACCTTACTTAGTTTAGGTAAGTTTTACGATATAGATTTAGATTTGCCTTTTAGAAAATTACCCAAGAATATCCAAAAAATAATCTTATATGGCTCAGGAGATGAAGAAGTAAAATTTGAGTATCATGATGGTTATAAAAATCAAATTATCACCAAACCTTTTGAAGGAGTAATTCCTTATTTAGAAAGAAAAGTTAATGAAGCGGATAATGACTGGATTTTGGAAGAATGTGAAAAATATCAAAATATGACTAAATGTCGTGCTTGTAGCGGTTATCGCTTACGGCCTGAGTCTTTATCTATCCAAATTGCTGAACGCCATATTGGTGAAATTACTAGCTTGACTATTGAGCAAGCTGTAGATTGGTTTGCTAATTTGCCTGACAAATTAAATGCTCAACATAAACAAATTTCTGAAAGAGCTTTGAAAGAAATTACTCGTAGATTAGGTTTTTTAAAAAATGTAGGCTTAGAATATCTTACTTTAGACCGTCATTCAGGTACTTTATCAGGAGGAGAAAGCCAAAGAATTAGATTAGCCTCACAAATAGGTTCTGGCTTAAGTGGTGTGATGTATATTTTAGATGAACCCTCTATTGGCTTGCATCAATCTGATAATAGCCGCTTGATTGCTACTTTAAAAGATTTAAGAGATTTAGGTAACACGGTAATTGTTGTAGAACATGATGAAGAAACTATGGAGTCTGCAGACCATCTTATTGATGTAGGGCCGGGCGCTGGTGTATATGGCGGTGAGATTATAGCTGAAGGCACGCCAACTGATATAAAAAACAATGAAAATTCTGTTACTGGTAGATTTTTAACTGGCACTGAATATATAGCTGTACCGGAGCAAAGAAGAAAGGCGCGTGAAAATCGTTCTATTTCAATAATAAACGCACATAGTAATAATTTACAAAATATAAATTGCTCTATACCTATTGGCATTTTTACCGCTGTAACTGGGGTATCTGGGGGTGGCAAATCTACTTTAATTATTCAAACTTTATATAAGGCACTAGCTAAAAAGTTAAATGGCGCCAAGGCAAAAGCTGGCCTGCATGATGAGATTAAGGGCACGCAATATATTGATAAAATTATCGAAATAGACCAATCACCAATTGGCAGAACCCCTCGCTCTAACCCCGCAACCTATACTGGTGCTTTTACTGCAATAAGGGATTGGTATGTTGGCTTACCTGAAGCTAAAGCTAGGGGCTATAAAGTTGGTCGCTTTTCTTTTAATGTTAAAGGAGGCAGATGCGAAAATTGTCAAGGAGATGGTTTGATAAAAATAGAGATGCACTTTCTTCCTGATGTATATGTAATTTGCGATACTTGCAGAGGTGCTAGATATAACAAAGAAACCATTGAAATCAAATATCGAGGCAAATCAATTGCTGATATTTTAAATATGACAGTTGAAGAAGCCTTATTATTTTTCCGCAAAATGCCTTTAATTCGTGATAAATTTGAAGCATTATATGAAGTAGGACTTGGTTATATGCGCATTGGCCAATCAGCTACTACTTTATCAGGTGGTGAGGCGCAGAGAGTTAAACTTGCTAAAGAATTATGCAAGAAAGCTACAGGCCGCACTTTATATATTTTAGATGAACCAACTACAGGTTTACATTCACATGATATCAAAAAATTACTCAAAGTACTGCATAGGTTGGTAGAAAGCGGCAATACCATCTTAGTAATTGAGCATAATATGGATGTTATTAAAACCGCAGATTGGATTATTGATATTGGTCCTAAAGGAGGCGATAAAGGTGGTTTGATAGTAGCAGAAGGCACACCAGAACAGGTAGCTGAAGTAAAAGACAGTATTACAGGACAATATTTAGCCAAATATTTGCAAAAAGCTAAAAGTTTTAAAAAATCCGCTTAATCTGTTTTTGGTTAAAATTTTTACCTAATACCAAATTAGCATTAAAGCTAAAGGCTATAGCAGCGTTAAAAAAATAATAGCATCAAGAAAGTTTCTGAGGTTTTCTGTGTATGTGATGATACAATAAAATTCTGGGTAAAGTCTTTTGCTGATAGAG
>CAXPEK010000077.1:0-2695 GCA_964216065.1 Candidatus Actinomarina sp. | reverse complement strand
TATGATTATTTTCAGTTTTTTCGTAATATTACTGACGATAAATTGGGTGAATTTTTACGTTTCTTTACTGATTTAAATATTAATAAAATTAAAGAATTAGAAGCTTTGGAAGGGCAGGAATTAAATCAGGCTAAGGAGATACTTGCTTTTGAAGCAACAAAAATCTGCCATGGTGAATTAGCGGCTATTAACGCTAAAGAGACAGCGAGGAGGGTCTTTGAGCAAGGTTCATCTGGGGTTGATTTGCCTGTTTATGAGTTAGAAAAAACTTCTGCAATCTTATTGAGTAACATAGCGGTAGAGTTAGGCGTTATGGCAACAGGAGGAGAAGTAAAGAGAATCATCAAAGGAGGTGGAGGGAAAATTGATGGTAATATGATTGTGGACCCTTTTTTAAGAGTGGATTATAGACTTTTTATGGGAAGAGAAGAATTGAAAGTATCATTAGGAAAGAAAAAGCATTTTATTATCAAATTAAAAGCTTAGTTTTTTTGTAATAGCTTTTTTGAGTTCTTCAGCTTCTGAAATAGGTTGATAAAAATAATTTATCTTATTGTTTTTTAAAGCTTTGTTGCTAGTAATTATATATTCTTTCTTTTCTAGTAGCTTAACTAATTTATGGTGTTTAGCTTCGCCAAATCCTGAGTTGAAAATAATAGTTGGTTTACCTGTTGCTAGACAGTCACTAATCATAGATACCGAATCAGCTGTTACCAAAAAGTAATTGGCAGCTGCTAAAATTGCTAAATAAGGATTATTTTCTTGTTTAAGTTCTTGCCAAAAGAATAATTCTATTTGTTTGGTTAGCTTGTTTTTTATGATTTGAGTTAATTGATCATTTGTTCTGCGGCTAGTAACTAGTAATAATTTTAATTTGAATTTTTTCTGTAAAGCTAGAATTTCACTACATAATTTTAATGCTATATGTTTACTGATTTTATTATTTTTTGTGTCGCCTCCAATTATAATGGCTAAAGTTTTAGTTTTGCTGGTTAACTTAGGCCATTTAGCTAGAGCATTAGCAAGATTTTTTTTATTTATAGAATTAGGAGCTAAAAGCATTTCATGATCTGAAAATTTATATTGATCATGTTTGGGCGTAGCAATAAAAGCAAAATATTGATGCTTTAATTGTGGTCTCATTAACTGAATAATTTTACTGTTGGGAAATTTTTTTTTCAGTAATGTAGCTGCTAGTGCAGATCTTCTTCCGGCTGAAAAAATAAAATCTATAGTGTCAATATTGGCAATTAAATTATGGTAATTTAAACCAGTTCTGAAAAATAAATTTACAAAATTAGGCAGTATAATTGCAGGTGAAAAAGCAATTTTTTTTTCAATTATGTTAAAATTATGGTCTAATTGATTAGTTAAGGCTATTAACTGGTTAAAATTACCTGCTCTACCATCATTTATTAATATAATCACTTTTTTAGCGACTGACATCGTAATCTTCTAAGGAGGAGTTGCTGCCTTGCGGAATTGGATTATAATAATAAGAGGAGTCATTGTCTTGAGGATAATTAGAATAATTATTATAAGGGTTATTGTAATAATTTACCGGAGGTTGGTAGGTGCGATAATTTCCTATTATATTAGGTTGGTATGGTCTTTGAGCTGGATAATAATCATGCTGGATGTAATTTTGGCCATAGGGAGCAGTGTATGAATAATCATTGTCATAATATCCTTGTATTGGCCTTTGGTAGTTATATTGAGGAACTACCTGATAATTAGGGTTTGGATTTAATTGGTAATATCTATTGTAGGATGGCATAGGATAATTGCTATAGTTTCGCGGTGTATTTAAGCTACATGACACTATAAAAAATAAAAATAATATTTGATATGGCTTAAATATGATTTTAAAATGGTTCATTTATTAGCTTTATTTTACGAAATGTTATAATATAATGTAAATAAAAAATAAATGAAATTTTTTAGACAAAAAACACCAATAACTGGTATTATTGCTGTAGGCAGCGATAAATCTTGTTCACATAGAGCCCTAATAATTGCTTCCCAAATGGTTGGAATTAGCAAAATTACTAATTTGCTAGAAGCTGAAGATGTTATGGCTACTAAAAAGTCCCTGCAGAAATTAGGGGTAAAGATCATAAAAGAAGGTGATACATATTTGGTTTATGGTAATGGTAGAGCAAGTTTAGTCTCGCCCAAAGAAGTATTAAATTTAGGCAATTCTGGAACTGGGGTAAGATTGTTAATGGGTTTGATTGCTACTCAGCCAGTTGAAGCCGTATTTACTGGTGATGAAAGTTTAACGAGGAGGCCTATGGCAAGAGTATTAGAACCTCTAGAAAATTTTAATTTTACGGCAAGTGCACGAGAAAATAATTTTTTACCAATTCATATAAGTGGCAATAGTGATGCAGTAGCTATTAATTATGAATTAAAATTAGCTTCTGCTCAAGTAAAAACTGCGATCTTGCTAGCAGCAATTAATGCATGTGGAACCACTAATATTACGGAAACAAATTATACAAGAGATCATACAGAATTAATGATGCAATATTTAGGTTTTGATTTGCAGATTATGCGGCAAGATAATTGCAAAAAAATTAGTCTTACAGTTAATGAAGATGTAGTAGCTAAAGACATAAATATTAATGGTGACCCTTCCTCAGCTGCATTTTTGGTAGCAGCTGCTTTGTTAGTTAAAGATTCAGAGATTGTG
>CAXPEK010000076.1:0-8549 GCA_964216065.1 Candidatus Actinomarina sp. | reverse complement strand
AAAAATCTCTATCAGCATATAAAGAATATGTATATTATTTAGATAATAGTAAATATCAGGATGAGATTCTTATTGATTTTCTTCATTTACATAATGATAAGAAAACTGCAAAATTTAATAGTGTTATAGGAGCTGAAATTTTTATAAATAATAGAAAATATGGTTCGATATTATTTTTTGGTCAGCAATATAGAAGTAAGTTTTCAGAAGAAGAAGTAGCGGTAATAAAATTATTTGCACAGTGGCTTTCTTCCCAAATTTCACAACATAATTATCTTAATGCTTTAATTAGATCGGAGACTAGGCTTGAAGATTCAGTAGAAAAATTAAAAGACTCAAATAATGAATTAGCAAGATTTGCTTATATTGCTTCACATGATCTGCAAGAGCCACTGCGAACAGTTATTAGTTTAACAGAGATATTAGCTACCAAATATAGTAAAAAGTTAGATAGCAAAGCTCAACAATATATAAATTATATGGTAGATGCTGCAACTAATATGAAAAATTTAGTTACGGATTTATTGGAATATTCAAAGATTGATAATCAAGCTCAATCCTTATCTGAGGAAGTAAATCTAAATAAAACATTACAACATGTATTAGATAATCTGCATGAAACTGTTAAATCTAAAAACGTTAAGCTAACTATAGATATGTTACCTATAGTTAAGGGTAATTATTTAGCTTATATTAGTTTATTTCAAAATTTAATAAGTAATGCATTAAAATATGCACAAGATAATATAGAGCAGTTTATTAGAGTTAAATATGAAGATAATGGTTCACATCACCTAATTATTATTGAAGATAATGGCATTGGCATAGAGAAGGAATATTATCAGCAAATTTTTGAACCGTTTAACCGGTTAGAAAGTAAAAACAAATATCCAGGCTCAGGAATTGGTCTGGCAATATGCAAAAAAATTATTCAACAATTATCAGGAGAGATATGGGTTGAATCAAAGCTAAATATTGGCAGTAAATTCTATTTTACGATACCCTATTAGTTGATATCAACTACTTATTTTAATTGATGCGGATGGAAGTGTCGAGGTTTTGGCCCGCTTCGGCGATTTGGATGGTGATGAGGCTTTTTATTAAAGCTAGCATCAGCATAGCCCATAAAACATCTTGGTATATAAGGAAATTCTTTAGTTAAAACATAATAATATGTACCTTCAGGATATTCTGGTGTTTTACCATGATAACCATTACATTGGTCTAAATCACCAGAATTTTCTACATATACAAAATCTTCAACGAAGCTACATCATATTCACCCATAGGACCAGAATTTCTTGCACCTTTTTTTAATTGATAACTTGATTTCAATTCAACCAGATTATTATCTTTCAGTCCATATAGAGCATATATAGGAAAACCATCAGCTGCATAGCCTATATGTTTTTGTTCTTGCTTTAGAGCTATATTTGGTAGTGCATGATAGTGATAGGCCCCGTTAGGCTGAATGTGTCCATGATATTTATCTAAACCTAAATTTACGCTTTTGCTTAAGGGATTATAATTCCAACCTGACATCGGATCATGTTGCCAGAATTCTGCTGCCCAAGGATCAAATAATACACCATTTAGAGCTATACCAAAAGGGTTTTTTAAATTATAGGTGATTTTATCAGATTTTTTAGGGTGTAAAGCTATTCTAAACTTAAATTTTTGCTCTCTAATTTTATTAGGATTATATTTATTAGGGAATTTGCCAATATTATGATCGGGAATATTATTAGATTCAATATAGCGATATTGCTGGTCTTCAGTAATTTTGACAAAATTATTAAGCTGCTCTTCTGCCTTAAGCTGATTTATAAAAAGACTAAGGAAAATGCAATAAATAAAATGCTTTTTAACTAGGATAATTAACTGTAACATAATGATATAGAATTAGTTAATAAAATATGGATATAAAAAATTATAAAAAGAATACCACTAAATTAACTAAATTACAATTTGAAGTAACCCAGAATAATGCTACTGAGCAAGCTTTTAACAATTTATATTGGAATAATAAAGAGCCAGGTATATATATAGATGTTACTAATGGGCAGCCCTTATTTTTATCTCAAGATAAATATGATTCTTTTTCTGGTTGGCCGAGTTTTACTAAGCCCATTGCTCCAGAATTATTAATTAAGCTAGAAGATAATTCTCATAATTTAACTAGAATAGAAGTTAGAGCAAAATTATCTAATGCTCATTTAGGCCATGTTTTTAATGATGGTCCGCTAGAATATGGTGGTCTGAGATATTGCATAAACTCTGCTTCATTAGATTTTATTCATGCAGCTGAATTAGAGGCTAGAGGTTATAAGGAATATACAAAATATTTTATTATACATTCAGAAAAAGCCTATTTAGCAGGTGGCTGTTTTTGGGGCATGGAATATTATTTTGCGCAGTTAAATAATGTTAGTGCAACTAAGGTTGGTTATATGGGTGGCAAGATAAATAATCCAACTTATGAAATGGTAAAAGAGGGTAATAGTAATCATGCTGAAGCAATAGAAGTAACTTTTGCTAATAAACAGCTTTCTTATGCAGAAATTTTAAAATATTTTCTAAAAATACATAATCCAACTACGCTAAATAGACAAGGAAATGATGTTGGCACACAATATCGCTCAGCTATATTTTATGCTAATAAGCAGCAACAAGAAATAGCATTAGCCATAATAGAACAAGCTAATAAAGCACAGATATTTCCTGGCAAAATAGTTACTGAAGTTGTTAAAGCTAGTAAATTTTACCCAGCAGAAAAATATCACCAGGCATATCTAGCCAAAAACCCAGCTGGTTATAATTGTCATTACCTTAGACCTGAATGGGAATTTTAGCTAATAAAACTAAATATTAAACCGATTAAACCACCTAATACTCCGCCCCAAACTACTAGCCAACCTAAATGTTCCTTGATAATATTTTATACAATTTTTTTGACCATCTCAGGGGTTAGTTCAGCAAGCCTTTTATCAATAATATGCTCAATTTTTTCTAATAAAATGGCTGTAAGATCACCTCTGGCTGAATCATGTTGAAATTCAGCTAGTAATTCGCCGGCTATATCTTGCAATTTTGCAATGACCGGTTCTTTCAAAGGAGTTAGCACTTCTTGTCCTCCCATTAAGTTGATCATATTACCTAGAGATGAGTTTAATATAGCCTCCTGCAAATCATTAAATATTTTTTCATAATTAATATTATTATTTAAGTTATTTGCTGAATTAATTGCTTCTGTGTTAAAAAATTTGGTAATATTTGCCTGGTTAAAAAATTCACTAATAATTAAAGATTTTATAGAAGATTTAAACTCAGCAAATCTAGCTGGAATAACCCCAGAGCCGTATAAAAGCGGTATTTTATCAAAAAGCATATATATAGCTAAAGAATTAGTAATACTGCCAGATAGGGCAAATAAACCAGTCATTAATAAATTAGCTGAAAAAAATGGGGTTATATAGCTAATAATGATAATTATTAAAGCGCTAAAATTAGTGATTAAGTTTTTATTCATAATAAAGCTAGAAATTTAGCTTATATATGATTTTTTACCTGCAATTTTGCAAGAAAAATTTAGATAATATCTAATAAATATACGATTTCATATTCAATCTGTTGCTGGATTGAGCTGAAAATTAATGATTAATTCTTCTTGGTTTTTGGCTATAATATTAATAGTTAAAATTTCTCCTTCTCTACTAAAATGCAAAAATTCTTCTTTTTTCCAGCCTAGCGCCGGTAAAGTTTTATAATAAAAATCTAAAATTTCTTCTTGCTTAGCTTTACCAATAAAGCTAGCAGTTACTAACCGGCCATAATTATCATTATAAATGCTTGAGCTTTCACTATCTAAATAAAAACTGGCAGGCACTGGCAGATCAGCAATACCCGGTACAAAATCATTCTTTGCGTGTAAATTAGAGTAATATAATAAACTGATTAATAACAAAATTATTTTTTTTGACATATGCCGCAATAAAAAGTTGATCTTCCTGCTTGTTTTATCTTTTTTATGGGAGAGTCGCAAATTTGACAAGCATTATTTTCTTTGCCATATACTTTAAATTCATGTTGAAAATAGCCAGATTCTCCATTTACTAAACGATAATCTTTGATAGTAGAACCACCTTTTGCAATAGCTTGAAGTAAGACTTTTTTAATATTTTCTACTAATAAGTTAATTTCAGTTAGTTTTAACTGACTAGCTGGTTTTTCTGGATGAATTTTACTAAGGAATAAGGCTTCACTTGCATAAATATTTCCCACTCCTACGATGTTTTTTTGTTCCATAATAAATTTTTTAATTTCATTATTAGAATTTTTACAAAGATTTTGCATATATATGCTATCAAAATTTGCACTTAAAGGCTCAATTCCTAAATGTTTAAAAAAACTAGACAAAGTCAAATTGGCTTGTTCTTGGTAAGTTACTAAACCAAATTTTCTAACATCATTATATCGCATATAGTTGCCATCACTAAGATGAAATATAACATGATCATGTTTGTTACTAGTTAAATTAGTCTCTACAAAAATTTTGCCAGTCATGCCTAAATGAATAATTAAAACTTGTTGATTAGCAAAATAAGTTAAGAGATATTTAGCTCTGCGTTCAATTTTTATAATTTTACTATTAGTTATTTTAGTGGTTATATTAGCAGGGATTTGAATACGCAATTTAGCGTTAAGAATGGTGATATTTGTAAATTTTTTCCCTTTTATTAAAGGAGTTAAATATTTTTTTACAGTTTCTACTTCAGGAAGTTCTGGCATGAAGATATTTTTACTATATTATCTATTTCTAACTTAATATTATTATGAGTAAAAGCAATAAAGAAGCTGATTTTGGCTTTAAAAAAGTTACAGCAGATATAAAAGAAAATTTAGTAAGCAAAGTTTTTTCATCCGTTGCCAGCAAATATGATCTAATGAATGATATTATGAGCTTAGGTATACATAGATTATGGAAAAATCATTTGGTGCGGCAAATTCCAGTAATTAATAATGCTAATATCATTGATATGGCTGGTGGCACAGGTGATGTGGCCTTCAAAATTTATCATAAATATGAGAGTTTACAAACTAAATTAAACTTAACTATTGCTGATTTTAATGAAGCTATGTTGCAAGAGGGTAAAAATAGAGCAATTGACGAAAATGTTATTGGTGAAAATATTAATTGGTATCACGAAAATGGAGAAAAAACCAGCTTCAAACCTAACCAATTTGATTTTTATACTATTGCTTATGGTATTAGAAATTTTACCAATTTAACTCAAGCGATAAAAGAGGCAGCTAGAATTTTAAAAAAAAATGGTAAATTTTATTGCTTAGAATTTAATCAAGTTGAACATGAGCTACTTAAAAAATTATATGATTTTTATTCTTTTCATTTTATTCCCAAAATAGGTGGTCTAATTACGGGAGATAAAGCTTCTTATGAATATTTTGTAGAATCAATTAGGACCTTTCCAAATTCAGTTAAATTTACTGAGTTACTAGAAGATAATGGCTTTAGTAAAGCTAAATTTGAAAAATTAACTTTTGGTATAACTACTTTATATATTGCAGAAAAATGAAAATATTAACTATTTTTATTCCGATAAAAATTTTTATATATATGCAATTCTTCGGCTGTAATTTTTTATTAAGAAAAATTCCCTATATAGGTTTTATTTTTTGGCCATTGGAAATTTTTGCATTACCCAGAATTTTAGATAATAAAGCAGTTAGATTGAGAAAATTACTAACTTATTTGGGTCCCACTTTTATTAAATTTGGCCAGATTCTATCCACTAGAAATGACATAGTAGGTGCCCAAATTGCTAATGAATTAAGTTTGCTACAAGATAAATTACCTGCTTTTTCTTATAAAAAAGTTAAGCAAATAATTACGTTGGAGACAGGAAAAAAAGTAAATGAAATTTTTACTAACTTTGCTGAAATTCCAGTTGCGGCAGCATCTATTGCTCAGGTGCATAAGGCAATATTACCTTCGGGAGATGCAGTTGCGGTTAAAATTTTAAGGCCAGGAATTAGAAAAAAATTCTTAAGTGAAATTAGATTTTTATATTCTGTCGCAACTATATTAAATTTGTTTAAAAACTTTAAAAGATTGAAATTTAAAGAAATAATTAGAATGTTTAGGCATGTTACTGAGCAAGAATTAAATCTTTCTTTTGAAGCAGCACAAAATAGTAAATTAGCTGATAATCTTAAAAATAATCACAATATTATTATTCCTGAAATTTATTGGGAGCTTTCTAGTACAAAAATGATGGTATCTAAATGGATAGAAGGAACTAAAATTAATAATTTTAAAGCTACCAAGGAAATTGCACAAAAATTAGGAGATAATTTAGTATTATGCTATTATGAGCAAGCTTATCGTGACGGTTATTTTCATGCTGATTTGCATCCAGGTAATATCCTAATTACTAAAGATTATAAAATAGCATTTGTAGATTTTGGCATTATGGGTCATCTAGCTAAAAAAGATCGTATAGCAGTTGCACAAATAGTATATGGTTTTATAAAAAGAGATTATGACTTAGTAGCTAAGATTCATAAAATAGCTGGTTACATTCCAAAAGATGCTGATGTTACAGAATTTTCTCTTGCTTGTAGGGCTATTGGTGAACCGATTTTTGGTAAAAATGCTCAAGATATTTCTATTTCAAAATTAATGGCCCAACTATTTCTAATTACAGAGAGATTTGGCATGCAAACCCAACCACAATTATTATTATTGCAAAAAACTTTAATCTTAATAGAGGGTGTGGGTGCTATGTTGAACCCAAATTTAAATATGTGGAATTTAGGTGAGCCTTTTATGCAAGAATGGGCTAAAGAAAATTTAAGTTATACAGCAAGATTAAAAGATAAATTCACTGAATTACATGAAGTAATTAATGAGTTGCCGGAGTTATTAAAGAAGCTAAAACTTCAATTGGATGTTTAATGATTCGTGCTGATAATTTTTTTACCTGACTGCGACATGAAAAGCCAGTTGCAACAATATTTTCGTATTTTTCCAGCTGTTTTTTCCAACTAAGCTCATAAATTAATTTTGCTTTTTCTTGAAATTCCTTTTTATGGCCATAATCACCAGCCATGCCGCAACATCCTGCTGGTAATGATTTTAGCTCTAAATTATAGTAATTAAATATCTTATGCCAATTTTGGTCATTTAAAGGTAAAGAAGTTTTTTCATTGCAATGAGCTAAAAGATAGTAGGTTGTGGTTTTATTATGGTGCTGGGTAAAATTCTTGGTAAGATTTGCGGCCAAAAACTCTTCTACTAATTGAATGTTAAATTTTATTTTATGACCAAAACATTCTTGATAATCTTCACGGAAAAATAAATTTATAGCAGGTTCGATAGAGAGTAAATTGATATTTTGAGCGGCAAGATAATTAAGATATTTTATATTTTTTAGTGCTACTTCTGCAAATTTATCTACTGCACCCTGATTAAAATAGCTTTTACCAGAAATGAAAAAGGGCAAAATTTTGACATTATAATTATGATATTCAAGTAGCCTAACTGTATCTTGTAACAAATTTTCTTCGGCAAAATTAGTGAAAGCATCAGTAACTAAATAAATAGTTTTTTGGGTTGTGACCATAGCTTTGCTTTTAACTTGATAATAGCTATTATAAAATTTAGGAAAATGAGAAATACCAATTAGATTACCTATTATTTTACCCAATTTATGCTGTAAGATAGAATTGTAGAGTTGGGGCTTTTTACCATAATATGCAAATAATTCTTCACTTCGAGCCAGTAATAAATCACGCAAATTTCTTTTGGCTATATGTTTAAAATACCAATTAAGAAAAAAGCTTTTATATCTGGGTATATTTACATTATTAGGGCAGCTAGATCGGCAGGCATTGCAATTAAGACAATTATCTAATGCTGCTTTAATTGCTGCTATTTCAGTTTTTTGTGGTTTAAGGTTTATGGACAAATCATAAAGCCATTTTCTGAGTAAATTAGCTCGACCTTGCGGTGAGTGTATTTTTTGCTTAGTAATTTTTTCCGAAGGACACATTACCTGGTTTTTATCGGTAGATAAGCATTTGCTATTACCATTACAAGCTATGATATTGGCAAAATCTTGTTTAAAATTTTGCGCAATATCTTGATTAAAGTTGGTTTTTAGTTTAGTAGTTTTTGGGGTTACTATCTTGCCCCGATTGAACTTATTAAAGGGGTCATATAATTTTTTAATTAGCTTAAAAACATCAATAATGTCTTTATTAGCAATTAAATTTTTATAATTTGCTTGAGTAGCTTGCTGTTTGCTATCCCAAATAATAATATTATATTTTTGGTTTAATTGATTAAGCTGCTTAAGTAATAATAGCTTATGTTCTGAAGAAATTTTAGGGCTAAAATTTGGTCTGACTTGCATATAACCTCCACCTACATCTCCATAAATTCCATATTCTACATTATTTTTATGAAATAATTTTTGTACATCCTTAAAATATAGATAACTTATTTTTTGTGGAATAAGCATATTTTG
>CAXPEK010000075.1:0-5322 GCA_964216065.1 Candidatus Actinomarina sp. | reverse complement strand
TGGCTTTAATAACAGTGAAATAATCAAAATTAACTTAATACCTGGCTTATATAATTTTGAATTTAAAACATATATGGTTATATTTACGTGTTTTCTTTTAGGTTTTGTCTCTGCCTATTTCTTTATGTCAAAAAAGCTTATTATTGCTAAAATCTTAGCATGGAAAAAAAATAAAAAAATAACATTATTAGAGAAACAATTGGAAGAGAAAACCACTAAAGATCATGAAGCAAAAAATAAAATTATGTGGCATCAATAATCTAGAAATCCTAGATTTTATCATTAATTATCATTATCAGCCTGATTTTTTGGGATTTGTATTTTATGGGCCAAGTCCTAGATCAATTTCTTTTAGTTTAGCTAAAAAATTTAATAATTTAATTTCTTCTAAAATCAAGAAAGTCGCAGTAACCGTCAATGCCTCTACTGAATATCTTAATTTAATTAAAGATTCACTTGAGCCAGATATTTTTCAATTACATGGCGAAGAGAATGCTTCATATATCAAAAACAACTTTGATAAAGAAAAAATAATTAAAGCCATACCGCTAAATAACAAATCAGATTTAAAGCAAATAGCTCAATATCAAGATTTAGTAGATTATCTGTTATTTGATAGCAAAGTAGCTGGATATGGAGGTAGTGGTATAAGTTTTAACTGGAATTTACTTGATAATCTATCTCTAAAAATACCTTATTTTCTATCGGGAGGTTTAAATATAAATAATTTAGATAAGGCAATTTCCTCAAGATGTAATTTTTTTGATCTTTCTTCGGGTATTGAGTTGCAAAAAGGAGTAAAAGATCGTAAAAAGATAGCAGAAATTTTAGATTTATTTAGAAAAGTTAATGAAAAATAAACTTCCTGATTTAAACGGTTATTTTGGTGATTTTGGTGGCAGATATGTGTCAGAATCACTTATGCCTTTAATAGTAGAAGTGGAAAGCTTCTTTCACAAAGCAATAAAAGACCGTAAATTTAAACGCAAATTAAGCTATTACAATAATGCATATTCTGGCCGCCCTTCCCCACTATATTTAGCAGAAAATCTTAGTAATAACCTTGGTTTAAAAATCTATTTGAAATGAGATGAATTAAACCATACGGGATCACATAAAATTAATAATTGTATAGGCCAGGCTCTATTAGCAAAATATATGGGTAAAACTAGAATAATAGCTGAAACTGGTGCAGGTCAACATGGCGTCGCCACTGCAACTATTTGTGCGTTACTGGGATTAAAATGCGTTATTTATATGGGTAAAAAAGATACTGAAAGACAAAGACCAAATTTATTTAGAATGAAATTATTAGGCGCAGAAGTAAGAGCAGTAGAAGTTGGCAGCGGTACTTTAAAGGCAGCAATGAATGAAGCAATTAGAGATTGGGTATCAAATGTAGAAGATACTTATTATTTAATAGGAACCGCGGCCGGACCCCACCCTTACCCTAAGATGGTGAAATATTTTCAATCAGTTATAGGCCAAGAAGCAAGAAAACAAATATTGAAAGCAGAAAGAAAATTACCACATGCAGTTATAGCCTGCCTTGGCGGTGGCTCTAATGCTATTGGTTTATTTAGTGCTTTTTACAAGGATAAGAAAACTAAATTAATTGGTATTGAAGCAGGTGGTAAAGGTCTCAATAGTAAAATGCATGCAGCTAGCCTAAGCAGAGGAAAAGCCGGTATCTTGCATGGCAATAAATCATATTATATACAAGATAAAAATGGACAAATAGCAGATACATATTCTATCTCAGCTGGCCTTGATTATCCTGGTATTGGCCCTGAACATGCTTTTTTAAAAGAGAATGGTCGTGCAACATATTATACAGCAACAGATAAAGAAGCGTTAAATGGTTTTCAAAAATTAGCGCAAATTGAGGGTATTATTCCAGCCCTTGAACCAGCTCATGCCATAGGCTGGCTCTTAAAAAATAGCAGTAAATTTAATAAAAATGATTTAATTATATTAAATTTATGTGGTAGAGGTGATAAAGATATTTACAATGCTGCTTCAGCTCTAAATATAGAGATTTAAAATGAATTTAACCGACAAACTTAATTCTTTAAAAAATACTGCTCTAGTTTCTTATGTTATGGTTGGCGATCCTGACTTAAATACTAGTTATAAAATAATTGATAATTTAATAAAATCTGGCAGTGATATTATCGAGTTAGGAGTTCCCTTTTCTGATCCTAGCGCGGATGGTAAAATTATTCAAGCAGCAGCTCAAAATGCTCTTAAAAACAATATATCTCTTGATGATTGCCTTAATCTAGCCAAAAAAATAAACCAAAATCATCCTAATATACCCGTAATCTTAATGGGCTATTTTAACCCTATATATAATTATGGTGTTAAAAAATTTATTCAAAATTCTTGTCGTGCTAAAGTTAGTGGCTTTATTATCGTAGATCTTCCGTATGAAGAATTAGTAAATTATCCAGATCTCTCTAACAGCAAGATTCCTGTAATTAATCTAATCACTCCCCTAACTACAGGCGTTAGACTTAAAAAAATACTTAAAGATGCTAAAGGTTTTTTATATTATATTTCTGTTTTTGGCATTACTGGAACTAAAGAGCCTAATTTAGAAAAAACAAATAAAACAGCTTTAAAACTAAAAAGCCTAACCAATAAAAAAATAGGCTTAGGTTTTGGGATAAAAAGCAAAAAACAAATAGAACAAATTAGTGACAATTTTGACTTAGTAATAATAGGATCTGCATATTGCAAAATAATTCAGCAGTATAAAAATAACAAAACAAAAATGTTCGCAGAGCTAAAAAAATTTAATTTAAGTTTAAGATAAAAATACTAATCAGCACCTAGCTCAAATTCATCATGTAAAAGCCTAACTGCCAACTCCATAAATTCTTGAGCTATTAACACACTAATTTTTATTTCAGAAGTAGTAATTGCTAATATATTGATACCATTATCAGCTAATTTTTGAAACATAGAATATGCTACTCCTGCATGTTCTTGCATGCCCATGCCAATTACAGAAACTTTGGCAACATCCTTATTAGCTGCTATATTTTTATAAATTAAAGAATTTTTCTCGGCATAATCAGCTAATAAAGCTATGGCTCTATCAGTTTCTGACTCTTTACAGGTAAAAGTAATATTAGCTTGTTTGCCATCAAAAGATATATTTTGAATAATCATATCTAAATTGATATTTGAATCAGCCAAGGGCTTTAAAAACCCGGCTACTATTCCTGGTTTATTTTCAACATTTTGAATGGTAATTCTAGCTTCATCTTTTGTGTTTGCTACTGCTGTAATAACTCTTTTTTCCATTTTTTCCTCGTCATTTACTAATAAACTACCAGATTCATCTGTAAAACTAGATAAAACCTGAACTTTAACATTATGTTTATAGGCCATTTCTACCGACCTTATTTGTAATACTTTACTGCCAAGAGAAGCCATTTCCAGAATTTCCTCATAGCCTAATTTTTCGATTTTACGGGCATTCTTGCATATTCTAGGATCTGCTGTAAAAATACCTGTAACATCAGTATATATGTCACATCTATCAGCTTTTAATGCTGCTGCTATTGCTACAGCTGAAGTATCAGAACCACCTCTACCCATAGTAGAAATTCTGTTTTGTTTACTTACACCCTGAAAGCCAGCTACTATTGGAATAAAATCTTGTTCCAAACACTCATAGAATATATTTTTGTTAATATTTTCTATGCGTGACTTAGAATGTTTATCATCTGTTTTTATTTCAGCTTGCCAACCCAAAAATGATCTAGATTTATAGCCCAAAGATTGTAGCTGCAAAGCAAGCAAACCTGAAGTTACTTGTTCACCAGAAGATATTACTAAATCATATTCCGCCAGGGAGCCTTCATTCATTAAAGTTGAAACATCTTTTATGTAATTAATTAACTGTGAAGTAACGCCAGACATGGCTGAAACAACAACTATAACATCATTACCTTTTTGCTTTTCTTTTAATACAATTTTAGCCACTTCTTTAATCCTAGCAGTATTTGCTACAGATGTTCCGCCAAATTTTTGAACAATTAATGCCATAAAAGTTTATTTTTTATCGCTCTAGTTATAATTCACCAAAATTAATATGTCTAATACTATTTATTTTATTAAAATAGCTCTAAAAATTACTGTTAATATTAAGTTATGCCAAATTAAACATTAATTAAGATAAATTTTATAGCTTAAAATTTAGCAGCTGTTATTCTAATAATAAAATATTATAATATGGACATCAAAACCTACAAACAAGTTGTTAGTAAATTTACCACAGGCGTAATAGTAGTTACAGGAAATTATAACAAATATTTTGGCATAACTATAAATAGTTTTAGCTCTGTATCACTAGAGCCAACTTTAATAGCATTTAATATTGATAAAAAAGCTAGTACATATAAATTAATAAAAAATTCAAATTATTATAATTTAAACTTTCTTTCTAAACTTAATCAACATTATCTGAAGCAATTTGCTAAGCCAAGTATAGATAAATTTCTTGGTGTCAACTACCAATTAGATCAAAATAATATTCCTATATTAAACAATAACCTAGCGTTACTAAGGGTAAAAAAATACAAAATTTATCCAGCAGGTGACCATGATATAATTTTAGCAAAAGTTATCAATGGTACTAAAAACGATAAGTTAAAACCCTTAATTTATTATAATGCAAAAATCCATGACTAAAACCACTATAAACCAAAAAGAGCTTGATAAATTTGAAGCAATGGCTGATGAATGGTGGAATCCTCATGGTAAGTTTAAACCATTACACCAGTTTAACCCAATTCGTCTCAGTTATATTGCAAATATGCTAAAAACAGAAATGAATTTACCCCAGCATAAATTAAACCAGCTAAAAATACTTGATGTTGGCTGTGGAGGTGGTTTAATAGCAGAGAAATTAGATCAGTTAGGCGCAAAAGTTACTGCTATTGATGCTAGTGAGGTTAATATAAATATAGCAAAAGCACATCAAAAAAGCTCAAATAGCAAAGTTAATTATCAAGTAGCTACAGTAGAAAATTTTAACAGTAAAAATAAATTTGATGTTGTAACTTGCCTAGAAGTAGTAGAGCATGTTGATAATTTAGATTATTTTTTAAATCATTTATTAGCTAAAGTAAGAAAAGATGGATTTGTTTTTATTGCTACAATAAATCGCACCCTTAAATCTCTCTTATTTGCAAAATTCGCAGCAGAATATATTCTTAACTGGCTACCAAAAGGAACCCATGATTTTAATAAATTTCTCAAACCATCAGAACTAAATAATTTGCTACAACAAAAATCAAAACTCATAGC
>CAXPEK010000074.1:0-7257 GCA_964216065.1 Candidatus Actinomarina sp. | reverse complement strand
AGCTCCCATAATCATTGCCATATCTAAATATTCAGCTGATGCTACAATATTTTCTGCTAAACATTTTGCTGCTTCATTAATCATCACTAAAATTAACCTATCTAAAATTTCCTCAGCTGCTATTTTTTGTTTATTACATAAAGCTTTTACACTATAATTAAGGCTAGTTTTGCTTCCTTGATAAAGATAAATTCCAGCACCAGATTTTTTTCCTAATAATTTCTTGTTATTATATAGCTGATCAATTAACTCTGCCACTTTCATACGTTCACCATATGCATTTTCTAAAATTTTTGCTACTTTATAACCTACATCTAAACCCACTATATCAGCTAGAATAAATGGTCCCATAGGTAACCCAAATTTCTCTGCTATTTGATCTATTAATTCAGCATCACCTGTTTCTTGCAATAAATAGAAAGCCTCATTAATATAAGTTAACAAAATTCTATTAACTAAAAATCCCGCGCAATCAGCAACTACTATCGGAGTTTTTTTAGCATCTTTAACCAATTGTACTATTGTAGCAATAGTTTTAGCTTGAGTTTTCTTGCCAGCAATCACTTCCACTAAAGGCATTCTATTTACTGGATTAAAAAAATGCATACCAATAAAACGCTCTGGATGTTTTAACGCCTTGGCCATCTCTGTAATAGAAATAGCAGAAGTATTAGACGCAATAATAGCCTCTTTAGCAACATGCTCCTCTAGCTCAGCAATCACTGATTTTTTTACTGTTAAATCCTCAATTACAGCTTCACTAATAACCTCACATGTCTTAAAACCAGACATGCTCGTTGTGGCCGAAATTAAAGATAATTTATTAGTAATTTGAGCTTTGCTATATTTTCTTAACTTAAATAATTGCTGATAGATTTTATTAATCTGCTTGAAGCCAAGAGCCAAGGCTGGCAAAGAAATATCTCTTAAACGCACGGCAATATCTATATTAGAATATAACCAAGCAATACCGCCTCCCATAACTCCGGCACCTACTACTCCAGCACGCTTAATTTTAATAATTTCAGTTTTCTTTTTTACTCCAATATCTTTTTTCAATTTTTCATTAATAAAATAAATTGAGATTAAATTTTTACAAACTTCACCCGTAACTAATTTGGCAAAAGCCGCTAACTCTAGCTTTAAAGCCTTATCTAATTTTTCATGATAACTATTAGCTATAAGTTTTAAAGCAGCCAGAGGAGCTGGATAGTGACCTTTAGTTTTCTTAAGCAAATCCTTTTCAGCTTTGGCAAAAATTAAGTCGTCAAAGATACCTATTTTTTCTAATAAACTTCTTTTTGCTCTTCTTTTTATTAATTTTTGCCTAAAATCTAAAGTTAAAATATTTTTACAAAACTCAGCTAAGTTATTATCCGCAAATTCTTCAGGAAAATAATCATCAAGCAAACCTATCTTATAAGCTTTTTTGTAATTTATTGCCTTACCAGTTAAAATTAAAGGCAAAGAATTAACTAGACCAACTAAGCGAGGTAATCTTTGCGTGCCACCAAAAGCTGGAATAATACCTAAATTAACTTCTGGCAAACCTATTTGCACCTTATCAGACATAGCAGCCACTCTAAAATCACAGGCCAGAGCTAACTCAGTACCACCACCCAATGAAGAACCATTAATATAGGCAATAGTAATAGGTTTTAACTGGGCTAATTTAGTAATAATCTCCTGCCCTTTCCCAGCTAATTTTAATGCTTGCTCTTCATTATCAAGAGCTTTAATTTCATTAATATCAGCACCTGCTATAAAATTACCCAACTTAGCACTTTTGAATAAAACTATTTTTATGTCTTTATTTTTAGCTATTTGTGCAATTAAACTCTCTAATTCTAATAAAATATCAGACTGCAAAATATTAACTTTACTATTAGGTAACGAGAAAGTTAATATTGCTAGCCCATCTTTTTTAATTTTTAATGTAAAAGCAGATTTTAATGTCATTATTTTGCCTCTAATAATATTGCCGCTCCTTGACCACCTCCAATACAAAGTGAAGCTATAGCAGTTTGTTTATTACTTCTTGCTAACTCACGCAAAGCATGAATAATTATTCTAGTACCAGTCATGCCAACAGGATGGCCCAGAGCAATCGCACCACCATTAACATTTAACCTATGATCTTCTATTACACCTAATTTATCTTTTAAACCCAGCTTATCTTGACAATATTTCTTTGAATCTAAAGCCAATTGACATGCTATAAGTTGTACTGCAAAAGCTTCATTTATTTCAAATAAATCAATATCCTTTAAAGTCTGTTTTTGTCTAGTTAAAATTTGCGCTATTGCATAAGCCGGCCCTAAACCCATACGAGACGGCTCTAAGCCAGTATAAATAAAATCTTTAATATAACCAATGGGCGTGACTCCCATTGCTTTAGCCTTTTGCTCTGGCACTAACAATAAAGCAGCAGCTCCATCTGTAATTTGTGAAGAATTACCAGCCGTAACTGTACCATTTTTACGATCAAAAAAAGGTCTTAATTTTGTTAAATCTTTAATATTTTGTTCAACTCTAATACCTTCATCAGCTTCAAACATAATATTTTTATCTGCTAAAGCTATAGGTATAATTTCTTCAGCAAAAATACCTTTTGCCATAGCTTGAGCTGCTTTTTGATGGCTGGCCAATGCATATAAATCTTGCTCTTTTCTAGAAATGTTAAAATCTCTAGCCAGATTTTCTGCAGTTAAACCCATAATTAAATCACACACAGGATCGGTTAAACCTTGCTGCAAACCAATAATTGGCTTTAAAAATCTTAATCTAAATCTAAGTAAATGCCTTAACTTTTTTGCTATAGTTTTACAGCGCAGCATTTGCTCTAAATAGCCCTTCATTTCTTTACTGTAAAGCAAGGGAATATTACTCATTGATTCTACTCCTGCTGCAAGTACTAAATCTGCAACCCCAGCTTTAATTTTGCATATAGCATTAGTTACAGCTTCCATACCTGAAGCACAATTTCGATGCACAGTAAAAGCTGGAATTTCCTTTTTAAGACCAGATCTTAAAGCTATAACCCTGGCAATATTTGCAGCATGAGCTGGTTGGGCCACATTACCTATAATAACTTCAGAAATATCCTCTGGCTTACCATAATCCAAAAAACGATCATATATTTCTTTCACTATTAAACTACCTAGAATATCGGCTTCTAGCTGAGCTAAAGAACCCCCCATTTTACCCATTGGGGTTCTATAACCTTCTAATACTGCAATACGCTCGTTTTTTTTCATAAAATTGTAACTCCTTTAATAACAAAACAAGCTCTCATTGTAACTTTTTCCTGTAATTTAAGCAAGAAGTGATTGAGCCATTATTGATAAATTTTTTCAATTTGTTTTTTGTAATTTTCTAATATGACATAACGCCTTAATTTTAAGGAAGGAGTTAATTCACCATTTGCCACAGTTGCTTCCTGCTTAGCGATAATAAATCTTTGTATTTTCTCCCAATGATTAAAATTCTTGTTTAATTTATCTATTTCTACTGAAAAATAATCATCTAATGCTCGGTTACTTAATTTTTTTTCTTTGACAATTTTATAGTCAGGAAAAATCAGAGCTGAAACAAATTTACGCCCATCTGCAATTATTAACGCATTATCGGTCAAAGGGATTTGCTTTAATTTATTTTCTAGTAAAATTGTTGGCACATATTTACCATTAGAAGTTTTTTGCAGTTCTTTTATTCTACCAGTAATAAATAAAAAACCCTCCTCATCTAAATAGCCCATATCACCAGTATAGAGCCAACCTTTTTTTATAGTATTTTCAGTAGCTTTATCATTTTTATAATAGCTACTCATGATATTAGGACCTTGCGCTAAAATTTCACCAGAATCTGATATTTTAACCTTAACTGAAGGAAAAACTTTACCAACTGAAGCAAATTTATAATAATCTGGACAATTAGATGAAATTACCGGAGCAGCCTCAGTCAAACCATAACCTTCCATAACAGGCAACCCAATATTAAAGAAAAACCTATTTAAGTCATTATCTAATGGAGCTCCACCACTAATGACCAGCCTAATATTACCACCCATAAGTTTGAGCAATTTATTATAAATAGTTTGTTGAAAAAATTTCACTATAAATAATTTTTTCGCAATATTAATAGGCACATTTTTAGCATACCATAATGCAGCTAATGCAATAATTTTTTGGGCAATTGCCGCCTCTGAAATTTTTAAATTTATTTTTGTGTATATTTTTTCTAGTAATCTTGGAACAGTAGTTATTACTGAAGGCTTTACTTCTTGCAACAAGTTAGCAACATTTAACACATCATCTGCAAAGTAAATAGTTAAATTTTTACTTAAATAAAAATACATAACCATACGCTCAAAAATATGCGCCAAAGGTAAATAACTCAAAACCACATCATTCTTATTAAGCTTAAAAAATTTATTAGTATCTTTAATCTGACTAATTAAATTTTGATGGGTTAATACCACCCCTTTAGGTTTACCTGTGCTGCCACTAGTATAAATTATAGTAGCAATATCTGTTTCCTTAATATTTTTTGTAAATCTAGTAAAATCTAATTCATAATGCTTATCAATTTTCATTAAGGAACTAAGATCTTTAGCCCTCTCTTCTCTAATTTTGAATTGATGCGTAATTATATATTTAAATTTTTTAGCATAAGGTTTAAGACTTTGCCATTTTTCACCACTTATGACAAACGCATATTCAGCTCGACAATCATCAAGTTGATATTTTAAATTTTCTTTAGCTATATTGGTAAACATTGGCACCGAAATAGCACCTATTAATTGACACGCTAAGTCACATACTAACCAATAAGGTGACGAATCGCTAAATATTGCTATTTTAGTACCTTTTTTTATACCTAGCCTTTGTAAATTAAGTGCTAAAATATAAGTTTTAGTTAAAAAACTTTTGGTTGAATGAGCAACCCATTCACCATTATTAAGAAAATTTGCAAATTTTTTATTAGAATTATGCTGAGAAATATATAACACTAAATCAGCAAGATTAGTTAAGTCAGAAAATTTTAGTTTCATTAAAATACCAATATTAATTTAAAATTAACTATTTTTACTAGAAGGTGCAATGGTTTTTTTATTGTAGACCACTTATTCTTGTGCTATAATAGCTCATAATTTAAAGGTAGGTTTATGAACTTAGAAAACTATTTAAAAACTAATTTAGAAAAATTAAATGATTGGCTTGATTTAGATAATAATGAAAAATTTCAACGATTAAATTATCTTCTGCCAATTATTCAATCCCTCAGTCTCATTAAGGCTTTATATGAGATAGCAGAATTAGAGGATAAAAAAGCTAACATCAAGGCTATAACAGAAAAATTAACAGAATTCTCAGAACAATTTACAGACTTAGAGATGATTAATGAAGAATCTTTAGATACTAAAACTTCTGATTTTTCTGCTGAAGAGTTTGAAAATTTAAGAAATTTAGAAGCTTTATCTGAGAAAGAAATAGGTAAATTAAGAGAAATTATTGCCCAAAAAAATTTAAAATATGAAAATGCTCATATGAAAATAGCCTTTAATTATGGTAATTTTTATCAAACTAGTTTTGATAAACAATGTGACACAAACAAAAGAAAACAGAAAGATAAGATTATCAAAGCAATAAAAGATGATGATGCAGCTACATTAATAAAGCTTGCGCAGGAGCTTCAACTAGAACACTATACTCAATATTTGCAGCTTGATGAGTTAGAAAATCACGCATTTTTAAATCAAATTTCTAACTTTTCACGCAATTTAACTTTATTGTTAAATAGCAGCAAGATTGATAATTTAGACCCACCTAAAACCAGAGCAACAGATAGCACTGATATGGAACCAGCAAGCTTAAGTGCTAACTTAGAAAAATTAGCAAATGGTAAAAACACTGAATTTACTATGATAGATCCTAACATAGATATAACTATAGGGTTAGAAACTGAATTTTTATTGGCTCATAATCCAACAAACCTGCAACAAAAAGAAGGTAAAGATTTACTTAGGGAGAAAAATATCACACTAAAAAAGAATTTAGCCGATATAAATGCAAGGCGTAAAATGCAAGAAAAATATGGCAAGCCTGTTACCTTACCAGAATTAACTAACTTAAATAAATTACTCTATCCACTAGAGCAAAATGCAGCTAAAGAGATAATTAAGAATTCTGATGCCCTCAAAGAAATTAGAAGTTTTGTTAAGCAGAAAGGCATAAGTATAAATAATGAATTAACTAGTGGCATTGCCAATATGAGCGTTGAAGAAATATATTTTTTTCATTTATTATTCTGTACAAAAGAAGATTATAAATTTATTTTTGAGGGTATTAATGATGGAGAAAATCTTAAGGCAAATCTTGATAATGCATGTGCAGCAATTAGCAAAAATATGTGGCATGAAAAAACTTTAGATATGATTCGTGCTTCCGAGCTAAGTATTGGACCTTTTAAGATACCAGCCTACCAAGAAATCATCAACCATATTGAACAAATGGAAAAAATAGCCACTAAATGTGAGGTAAAAATTATCAAACCAAATTTACAAGTAAATTTTTCTGCTAAATATAAAAATGGCCCTAATCTTTTATTACCAATAATAAGCCAAAACCAAGATGATGAAGATGTAAAAGTTGAAATTAGCGCAGCAGGTGCAAATTTCATCAAATTACTCCAAGAGAGTTTAATAAATTGCGCTAAGCAAAATGAATATTTGCTTAGAGGTGATAATGTTTCAGCTGCTTTAGACTGCAAAAAAAATCTTCAATTTAAAGAAAATACTGCATATCTAAAAATTAACAAAGAAGATAATGCTTTTCTTAACCACAAGAGATTAGCTGGCAAAAATGCTACATTACGCTTATCTAAGTTTGATAATGAAACCGCTGTTATTGAGGTTAGATTAATTGGTAATAACCCACATTTTGCTGAATATAATGAAGCTATTCTTAATAATGAACCTTCTGGTCTTGCGACTATACCCGCAATATTATTACCAGAATTTTATCAAAACTTAGCAAGAGACATCGCACAATTAGAAGAAAGTAACACTCAGAAAGTAGAAATATACAAAGATGGCTCAATTGCAGAAATTCCAACTAAGAAAGTAGATGTAAATACAGAAAGTGCAAATCAAGGAAATAATCCTCAGAAAGTAGAAATATACAAAGATGGCTCAATTGCAGAAATTACAACTAAGCCAGTAGATGTAAATATAGAAAGTGCAAATCAAGGAAATAA
>CAXPEK010000073.1:0-4417 GCA_964216065.1 Candidatus Actinomarina sp. | reverse complement strand
AAACACCTTTACACTTGGCAGCACAAGAAGGTCATACAGACGTAGTAGACGCACTAGAAGAGGAAGAAGCGGCGATAGCGGCAGAAGCGGCAGAAGCGGCAGAAACAGAGAGAGCAGAAAATATACTTCGACAGCTAGCAAAGAGGCCATATACTACAATAGTATCACAGAAGGAAAATCCAGAAAAAAAAGGTAGAGGAAGGTAGAGGATAGTAAGTTGAAATTCGTATCGAGCATGTTACGATGATTATTATTGCCAGAAGAGATTTTAGCAGCCTATTACTGATTTAATATAAGTGTCTTTGTTAATTTCAAAAATTTGTATAGTAAAAGATATTGGAAACCCCAATTTGATTGCTTCTATGCTTGCACGTACCCCCTCAGCCAATTTCTGGCGAATCGGAACTGATCGACCCGGCATTAAATGCAACTGGCAGTGAATACAATCTGGCACCTGATCTTTAACCAATTGATGAACCACATGCACCCTTATTTTAAGGTCATTTTCAGCAAATAATTCAGCATCTATTAAAGCCTGTTGCATTGCAGAAACCAATATATCTACTGATTTTGTAATTTTAGGAGTAATTTCAACTATTAAATGTGGCATAATGCCTCTTCAAAAAAGCCCTCTCATAAGAGAGGGCTGTAAAAGCTTTAAGCTACTAGCTTATTTTCTGTTATCCAAGGCATCATTTTTCTTAAATTTTCGCCCACTTCTTCGATTTTATGAGCTTTAGCCTCACTTCTCATTTTATTCATTTTAGGAAAACCTTGCTTAGCATCAGCCATATATTCTTTTACAAATTCACCATTTTGAATTTTAGTTAGAACTTGCTTCATACGTTCTTTGCAACCATCATCTACTACTGCAGGACCACTAACAAAATCACCATATTCTGCCGTATTTGAAATTGAGTAACGCATATTGGCAATACCTCCTTCATAAAGCAAATCAACAATCAATTTCATCTCATGCAAACACTCAAAATAAGCCATTTCTGGAGCATAACCAGCTTCTGTTAAAGTTTCAAAACCCTTCTGAATTAATGAGGTTACTCCTCCACATAACACAGCTTGTTCACCGAATAAATCAGTCTCACATTCTTCTTTAAAGCTAGTTTCAATAATACCCGATCTGCCTCCACCAATTGCTGAAGCATAAGACAGAGCCAATTCTTTAGTTTTATTAGACACATCTTGAGCAATAGCAATTAAACAAGGAACTCCTCCTTTTTTCTGATATTCTCCTCTAACCGTATGACCCGGACCTTTTGGCGCAACCATGCATACATCAAGATCTTCTCTTGCTTTGATTAAATTAAAGTGAATATTTAAACCATGCGCAAACATTAAAGTTGCACCATTTTTTAAATGATCTTTTAAATGGTTCTCATAAATCTCCGCCTGCGATTCATCAGGTGCAAGAACCATTAAAACATCAGCAAATTTTGCTGCTTCTTGATTAGAAACCACTTCAAAACCATCTGCTTCAGCTTTAGCTTTCGAAGCAGAACCTTCTCTTAATGCTATTTTAATATTTTCAACACCAGAGTCGCGTAAGTTCTTAGCATGAGCATGAGCTTGTGAACCATAACCAATTATTGCTATATTTTTAGATTTTATTATTTCCAAATCAGCATCTTTATCGTAATATACTGTGAGTGACATTTCTATCCTATTAATTAATTATTTATAATAAGCGGTATAATAATGAATTATGATTTTTTTGCAAGCAATGAAAAAAGCCCTCAAAAGCCTTTTGGTTATGATGAAATAATTAGTAAAATGATTTTATTACAACAAGAAAGTAATTTCATGCCAGTAAATTTATTTACCGCAGCTGAAGGCACAGGAAAAAGAAAATTATGCGAATATCTAATTGCTCATCATTTAGGCCAATCACTAAAACCATATTCACAACTAAATTTACACCCAGATCTGTTAATTATTTGCCCAGATCAAAATAAGAAAACCAACGAGATTACTATTGAACAAACCCGAAAAATTAAAAATTTCACGCATTTAACCGCTGCACAGGCTGCAATAAAAATCATCTTAATCGATGCTCTAGATAATTTAAATCTCAATGCCGCTAATAGCATCTTAAAAATTTTAGAAGAACCACAGCAAAATTGCTTCTTTTACCTAATTTGTCACAACCCTAACAAAATTCTAGACACTATTTTATCACGCACACACAAAATTATATTACCAAAATTAAGTCAGAAAGATTTTTTTGCTATCTTAGCCCAACATAATATCCATGATAATCAGGACATATTATATGAAATATTTCCCAATAAGCCAGGAATTGCCTTAAACTTTATCAATAATTCTGGCTTAGAACTCTTGCAAGATATAGAAAATATATTAACAAAAAAACAACATTTTGCAGCTAATATTCTGATTGAAAAATATAATTTTAAAAATAAACCGGAAAACTTTGAAAATATATTAGCTTGTTTTAACTATTTAACTTACAAAAACATTAAAAATAATATTAAGGAAGCTAGATATATTGAAGAGTTAAATGATTTTATTAATATATTTAATCATGATTTTCACTTGGCTAAAAAATTAAATTTAGAAAAAGATATTTTTATCATTAACCATATAAATAAGTTGCAAAAATTTTATGTCTAAAAACTATTACATCACCACCCCCATATATTATGTTAATGATAGGCCACATATTGGCCATGCCTATACTTCACTAGCATGTGACATTTCAGCAAGATTTAAACGCTTAGATGGTTATAAAGTAAAATTTTTAACTGGTACTGATGAACATGGACAAAAAGTAGAAAAATCAGCTCGAAAACATAATATTGAGCCCCAAATTTTTACTAATCAAGTATCTTTGCACTTTAGAGAATTAGCTAAATTAATGAATTTTAGTAATGATGATTTTATTAGAACAACTGAAATTAGACATCAAAAAACTGCTCAATTATTTTGGCAAAAATTAACTAATAATGGTTATATTTATAAAGATAAATATGCTGGCTGGTATGCTGTACGAGATGAAGCATTTTATCAAGAAGATGAATTAATAGATGGCAAAGCTCCTTCAGGAGCAGAAGTCGAATGGATGGAAGAAGAAAGTTACTTCTTTAAATTATCTAAATTTCAAGACAGGTTACTAGAATTTTATGAGCAAAACCCTGATTTTATTGCTCCAAAAACTAGGCAAAATGAAGTTATTTCTTTTGTTAGAGGAGGTAAAGAATATCAAGCTGGGGCCTTGAAAGATTTATCAATATCACGCACCAGTTTTTCTTGGGGTATTAAAGTACCAGATGATGAACAACATGTCATTTATGTTTGGCTTGATGCCCTTACTAATTATTTATCTGCCATTGATTTTTCTGAGCCAGAAAAATTTAACCAAGAACAATTTTGGCCATGTAATTTACATATGGTTGGTAAGGATATTTTGAGATTTCATGCTGTATATTGGCCTGCTTTTTTAATGGCAGCTAATTTACCTTTACCCCAAAAAATATTTGCACATGGCTGGTGGACTAATGAAGGAGAAAAAATTTCTAAATCCCTCGGTAATGTTATTAATCCACTAGAATTGATCAATGAATTTGGCTTAGACCAACTAAGATTTTTTTTAATGAGACAAGTGCAATTTGGTAATGATGGAAATTTCTCTAAAGAAGAATTGAAACGTAGATGCAATAGTGATCTTGCTAATAATTTTGGCAATTTAGTGCAAAGAGTCTTAACCATGATTCAAAAAAATTGCAATGCTGCTATACCACCCTATCAAATTGTAGAAAAATCTGATCAATTGTTGCTAGATAAGGCTTACAGCCTAATTGAAAAGCTCAGAAAAGCCATAGACCAACAAGATTATAGTAATTATCTTGCTGAAATTATTGCTCTAGCAGATAAAGCCAATGAATATATTGATAATGAGGCCCCGTGGCAATTAAAAAAGACAGATTTAGAAAGAATGTATTCTGTCTTATATGTTCTGGCAGAAACTATTAGAGTAATTGCCATATATTTATTACCAGTCATTCCAGATAGTGCTACACAAGCTTTAAATTTTCTTGCAGTTAATAAGCAAGATTTTTCTTTTAATAAAGTCAATTCCCAAAATGCACTTAAGCCAATGACGGATCTTCCTCCTGCTGCCGTAATTTTTCCACGTTTATTATAGATTGTTTTTTTACCCCAAAAATGTTATATTTATATTATGAATATAGCTAAGATAAATAAACAAGCATTCTCTTTAATCGAATTATCTATAGCCGTTATTATAATTTCGATTATATCTGCTGTAACTTTTGTAGCTAGTGATTTAAGAAAAAGTGCCGCAATTAGAATAGTAGCTGTAGAAGTAGAAGAAATTAATATAGCTCTCACTAATTTTTATGAAACTACTAATGGAGTGGCTGGT
>CAXPEK010000072.1:0-3086 GCA_964216065.1 Candidatus Actinomarina sp. | reverse complement strand
GATTCAATTGCCGATTTTCGCGAATTAACAGAAGTTAAAATCAAAGCTGGCAATACTGGTTTATTTATGATTGGTGGAGTAGTACCGAAAAACTTTGTCCAAGATACAGTCATATGTGCAGAAATATTAGGCAAAGAAGTAGATATGCATAAATATGCTCTACAAATAACAGTAGCTGATAGTAGAGATGGCGCTTGCTCTAGCTCTACCTTGAAAGAAGCTTGTTCTTGGGGCAAGGTTGATACTATTTTTGAACAAATGGTTTATGCTGAAGCAACTTCTGTTTTACCACTTATAATCAGCAATGCCTACCATCAAGGTTTTTGGCAAAATAGAAAAGAACATAATTACAGCAAATTATTTAATCAATGAAAATCATAAAGCCACAGAAAGCCTTTCTAGGATTAGATAAATCAGATGCTGTTAGCTATGCAAAAGCAAAAGCGGTAATTATTCCTTTTGGTTTAGAACAATCAGTAAGCTATTCTTCGGGCACCAAAAAGGGTCCGCAGGCTATGCTTAAAGCTAGTCATGAAGTAGAATTATTTGATGAAGAATTATGGTGCGAACCTTTTCGTGAAATTGGTGTTGCCACTATAAAAGAACCCAAAATTGCTAAATCATTACCCCATGCCCTAGAGCAATTAGCTAATATAGTTGAACAAATTCTAAAGGATGGCAAATTTCCATTCATTTTTGGCGGTGAACACTCAATTACAGCTGGCTCAATTCGCCCTTTTACCGCTAAATATGCTGATTTAGTAATTTTACATTTTGATGCTCATGCCGATTTAAGAGATGGATATGCTGGAGAATATTACAGTCATGCTGCGGCTCTACGCCGTTGCTTAGATGATGAATTAATATATAAAAACGGCAATAATATTAAACTGATTTCTTGTGGCATTAGGAATATCTCAGCCGAAGAAATTCCTTTTTTAACCAAAAACCAAGATAGAATAAAGATTTATTTTGCTAAAGATAAAAAAAACTGGAATATTGATGAAATAACTGCAAGCTTAAAAGGCAAAAATATTTATCTAACTTTTGACCTTGATGCTTTTGATTCAAGCCTAATGCCAGCAACAGGCACTCCAGAACCTGGCGGTTTATTTTGGGATGAAGCAATAGAAATTATCGCCAGTGCTGCTAAAAACGCTAATATTATTGGAGCAGATATCAACGAACTTGCACCAATTAAAAACTTTCACTCTTGTGATTTTTTAGCTGCAAAATTAGCTTATAAAATTTTATCTTTAGCTTTCCTAGCAAAATCTCAATCCTAAAACTCCGAACCCAAAGACCGGATATTATACCAAATTTTATCTGTAAATTTGCTGTTATTAAATTTTCAAGCAGCAGAATCATGTCATAATTGGCATAATGTTAATAATTAATTAGGATAGCACTAAAACCCATTTCCCAAAAAAACATTTTAATTTGCTAAATTTTAACCCATATCATATAATAAAGATAAATATCCTAACTAATAATATGCTAAATTTTAGTTTGACTGTAATAATTACTTTGCTAATAATATCTAACTCTCACGCTAGACCAATATCTTATTCTGGTGGTAAAACTATCATGTATTATAATAATGGTTTTAAACATAGCTTGCATTTACACTACTCACCCAGCTATAAATATTCTTTAGGCTACCGCTATGAAAATTATAAAAACACTGATTTATCACTTGATGGTATACAATTAAATAATTTAATCAAAAGGTGGAATCTTCAAGAAGCACAAGGCAATATTTATCTTAAATCTTCATTAGGTAATGCAAGTAGTAAAGGCAACAACCAACTATATGGTTTTGTAGGATTAGCTGGAGATTTTGAAACTAGAAAATATTTTATTGCATATGAAAATAAATATTACAAAGCTAATGGTAATATTTTAGATAAATTTGAACAAAACGCACGCATAGCCATAGCACCATATTTAGCAAATTATGGTCAAATACATAGTTGGCTAATGTTAGAAATTTCGAGACAAAAAATAAACAGTAAATACCAAAATATCGTTACTCCTTTAATTAGATTATTTAAAAAAAATAATTTAGTTGAAATAGGTTATAATAATAAGGATAAATTATTAGTTAATTTTATTAGTAGGTTTTAATTATGTTAAAAAAATTTATATCAATATTCCTGATATTTAGTTATGTCACTTCCCTTCAAGCCAATGAGATTAATATAAAAGTAAATGGACTAGTGTGTGAATTGTGTGCTATTACAATAGAAAAAAATTTTAAAAAATTAAGTAATGTTGAAAAGATTACTATCGACCTAGATACTAAAAATGTTTTACTAATTTTAAGCAAAAATACTGATCTAACTAATGACGAAATCACCGAAATTATTATAAATAATGGTTATAGTGTGGCTGAAATTAATAGAGTAAATAATGAAACAAAATAGCCTAATAGTAACTATATTAGCATTTTTCTCCTCCTGCTCTACTCTATTTTGTTGTGCTTTACCTATAATTTTAGTGTCTTTGGGTTTTGGGGCTGTTTCTAGCAGCTTAATTAGTAATTATGCTTTTATTACTATCTTAGCCGAATATAGCATTACTTTATTTATTTTAGCATTTATTTTATTAAGTTTATCTGGTTATTTATTATTTTTTAAGGTCAGCTTCTGCCCAGCCAACCCTGAATATGCCAAAATATGCTTATTATGTAAAAAAACTGCTAAAATAATGTGGTTTATTTCGTTATTTATTTTACTTGTTGCTATATTCTTTAAATATATATTAATCTTGCTAATTTAGTGGTTTTTATTTATAATAGTTGCAGAAAAAATATCTTTATATATATTCTGTTTCAGTAAAAATTATTACATCTCTAGCAAGTAATTTAGTTATTTAGTTAATTCTTAATAAATTAAGAGAAGTTAGTTTATACTTAATTTAATTAATAATTATAAAATAAAGCACAAATGAATCACTTCAAGGATTGCGGCTTAAACGCTAAAATTTTAACTCTATTAGAGCAAGTTAATTATCACCAACCTACGGAGATACAAGCTAAATCAATCCCAGTTATTTTAGATAATTATGATATATTAGCATCATCT
>CAXPEK010000071.1:0-4087 GCA_964216065.1 Candidatus Actinomarina sp. | reverse complement strand
AGTAAAAAAAACCTGAGCATTTATTTCTAGTGATAAATATTGTTTAGATATTTAAAAAATCTACTTTCAGGAGATATGATAATATTTTTATCTTTACTAGCTAATGATTCTCTGTAAGCTTCAAGTGTCTTATAAAACTCAAAAAAACTAGGGTCTTTACCAAAAGCACGAGCAAATATTTTTGTAGATTCAGCATCAGCTGATCCTCTAATAATTTGTGATTCCATATTAGAATTAGCTAAAATTTCAACTTTTTGTCTCTCTGCTTTTGCTATAATTTTTTTAGCCTCTTCCTCACCTTCTGCTCTAAATTCTTTTGCTTCTCTCTCTCTTTCTGTTTGCATTCTAAGGTATATTGCAGCACTATTTTCTTGAGGTAAATCTGAACGCATAATTCTAACATCTAATACTTCAATGCCAAAACTAGCAGCTTTTTCGTTCACTATGTCTCTAATATCTGACATTATTTCATTTCTTCTACCCTCTTGTAATAATGCGCTTAATGGGGAATTTCCTAGAACTTGTCTTAGGCTTGACTCAATTACAGAGCTTAATTTAATTTCAGCTGATTTTTCAGTTCTAACTGATTGATAGAAAAGCAAAGCATTTTTTATCTTATATTTAGCAAAAGCATCTACAATTAATCGCTTACGGTCTGAAGCAATAACCTCTTTAGAAGCAGCGTTAATATGTAAAATTCTTTTATCAAAAAACACTACATCATCTACAAAAGGAACTTTCAACTTCAAGCCTGGCTCTGTTTCTTGATCAACGGCTTTTCCAAATCTCAGCTCAACGCTTTGCTCTATTTGTGTTAGTATATAAAATGAGTTAGTAATAAAAAACAAACTAATTGCTAATATGCTTAAAAATAAATATTTTTTCATTATTTTTTTACCTTATTTAATTCATTAATTGGCAAATATGGCATTAAACCAGTTTTAGAAACATTACTGTCAATAACGGTAACATTAGCAGAGCTTAATACCTCATTCATAGTTTCAATATATAATCTTTTTCTGGTAACATCTTGCGCTCTTATATATTCACGATAAACCTGAAGGAATCTTTCTGACTTACCAGTTGCATCAGCTATTTTCTGATTTTTATATGCTAAAGCTTCTTCGATTATTTTTTGCGCATCTCCTCTTGCCTTGGGAATAATGTCATTTTGATATGACTCAGCTTGATTAATAGATCTTTCTTTATCTAATTTAGCGGTCTGTACATCTCTAAAAGCATCAATCACTTGAGCTGGTGGATCTACTTTAAGTAATTGTAATCTTACTATATCAACACCCGCTTCATAGGAATCTAATATTTCTTGCAGCATATTTTTACTTTCTTCTTCTATCTGACTTCTTCCTTCTGCCAGAGCTACCGCTATGTCAGTTTTACCAATAACTGATCTCATTGCACTCTCTGCAGCGCTGCGCACTGTATTACCTGAGAATGAATCTCTGATATTAAATAAAAAATTATAAGCATCTTTTACGCGCCATTGTACTTCAAAATTAATATCAACAATATTCTCATCACCAGTTAACATCAAACTTTCCTCTGTTCTTGATTGTAGATTACTTCCAGCAGAACGGTAACCTACCTCTATTATATTAATCTTAGTTACTTTTACCTTAAGTTTTTTTTCAATCGGGGCCGGCAAATGATAATGCAAACCTGGTGATACAGTTCTGTTATATTTTCCAAATCTTAGCACTAAGCCCTGCTCGTCAGTACCTATTGTGTAAAAACCTGTAAGTAACCATAATAATATAGCACCTAAGATTAAACTTAATATTCCTTTAATTGAGCTAAAATTAGGATTAAACTTACTAAAATTACCTTTATATTTTTTATACAGCTCCTCTAAATCCTGTACATTATTATCTTTATTTTTGTTATTTATGTTAGTTTTTTTAGTACTATTATCATCACCCCAAGGATTATCAAATAAACTAGATATTTTTGTTAGCATAGTGTAAAAATTTAGTTTAACTAATCATTACAACTAGAGATGATAAATTTCAATCCTAAAAACAAAAATTCTAAAAATAAACCACAGATAATTTTGATTTGTGGTGCCAAAGGAGGAGTAGGAAAATCTACTATCTGTTACAACCTTGCTTTAGCAAGCCAAAAACTAGGCCAAAATACTGCAATTATAGATGCTGATATTTATGGTCCTTCTATCCATCATTTATGCGGTGTTAAGCAGCAAGCTCCAGAAATCAAACATAATTTAATGCTACCTCGTAAAGTGAAAAATTTACAGCTTAATTCTATGGGTTTTTTAATACCAAAGGAAAGTGCTCTTATTTGGCGAGGTCCTATGATTAGTAAAGCCATAAATAATTTAATAAATAATACCGTATGGACTGATGTAGCACAAATGTTTATTGATATGCCTCCCGGAACTGGTGATGCTTATTTGTCATTACTAAAAAACTTTCCTACTGCCAAAGCAGTAATTATCACCCAACCTCAAAAAATATCATTAATTGATACTAGCAGAACCATTGATTTAATGCAAAAAGTAAATATTGAAATAATAGGACTAATAGAAAATATGACCAATCATCTATATAAAGATAAAGTAAAATATTTCTGCAAAGAACATAAAATTAAAAAAATTGGCTCAATAGAGTTTGATCAAAATATTCCATTATTAGCAGAAAATAACCAAAATATTATAGAAGATTACCATAATCATGCCAAAATATTTTATCAAATTGCAAAAAAAATAGTCAAATTATAGTTTAATTTAACAATAATAAGTTTATAATATAAAACCTATTTTATGAATCACAAATGCTTGATTATATTAATCTATTTTTTAATGACATTCTGAAATCATACCAATTTGGCCAACATAATATTTTACCAGATATTTTAACTATTTTATTTTTTGCTATTCTAGTAGTAGTGATATTCCGTAAAATAAAGCTCAATCCCTTGATAGGATATATAGTTGCAGGTGCGTTAATTGGACCTTATGGCCTCAATATTTCTGGCTATAATGATGTCACTAAATCATTGGCAGAATTTGGTGTAGTATTTTTGCTATTTGTCATTGGTTTAGAATTAACTATAGAAAGATTACTAGCCATGCGTAAAATAATTTTTGGTCTAGGATCTGCTCATTTCTTCTTAACCTCATTAATATTTTTACTAATATTAACACCTTTTCTAAATGATTTTTCTTTAACTATTGTAATCGCAACCGGACTTACTTTATCTTCTACTGCCATAGTACTAAAAATCTTATCAGAAAGCTATCAAGCAAATACAAAAACTGGAAAAATTACTATTTCAATTTTACTACTGCAAGATCTCGCAGTAATTCCATTATTTGTATTAATTCCTTTACTTGGAGCAGATGATGTTAGTCTGTTAAATACAGTTACTATTATGATTGTAAAATCAATAATTGCCCTTTCAATTATTGTTTTTGTTGGCCGCTTTCTCCTTAGACCAATATTACATATTATTGCTGCACAAAAATATGAAGATTTATTCATTGCAACTGCATTATTTTTAGTATTAAGCTCAGCTTGGATTACCAATTACATGGGTTTATCATTAGGTTTTGGTGCTTTTATAGCAGGTGTTATGATCGCAGAAACAGAATTTCAGCATAAGATAAAATCTACAATAAATCCATTTAAAGGATTATTTCTAGGATTTTTTTTCATCACAGAAATTGGTATGCATTTAGACTTAACTATCATTAGAGAAAAATTTGTAATCATTACGCTACTTTCTGTAGCTTTAATTATTGTCAAAACGCTAGCTACTCTTGCAATTTGTTCTTTATTTAAAAAAAGCTTGGCAGTTTCTTTTAATTCCGCACTATTATTATCGCAAACTGGTGAATTTGCTTTTGTACTATTTGAAATGGCCCGTAAACAAAATATTATGAACACAGATAGTTTTCAGCTAATTTCTGTTGTGGTTGGCTTATCAATGGCTATAACTCCATTACTTGCAACAATTGGCAAGAAATATGAAGATAAAATCTCTTTAAAAAAATTCCGAATAAAAAACAATGATCTTCTATTAACTAGTAATTCTGTAATTATTGCTGGAT
>CAXPEK010000070.1:0-3179 GCA_964216065.1 Candidatus Actinomarina sp. | reverse complement strand
GATCAGGCAAAAATTGCCCATGATGTATCTGGAGGTAATGGCAGAATACATATGAATTTATTATGGGAAGCAGCTGGTACAGAAAGAATTATTCACGGAGTAATGGAAAAGGCTAAAGGTATAATTCATGGCATAACTTGTGGTGCTGGTATGCCTTACAAGCTTGGCCCATTAGCAGAAAAATATGGTTTTTATTATTATCCTATTGTGTCATCTATGCGTGCGCTTAGGGCCTTGTGGAAGAGATCTTATCAAAAACATGCTAACTTTCTAGGAGGCGTAGTATATGAAGATCCATGGAAAGCCGGGGGGCATAATGGTCTGTCAAATGCAGAAGATCCACATGTACCAGAAAATCCTTATCCAAGGGTGGTAGAAATAAGAAAATTTCTCAATGAGGCAGGACAAGAAGATACACCTATTATTATGGCTGGTGGTGTTTGGCATATTGAAGATTATAGTGACTGGTTAGATAATAAAGATATAGGTAATATTGCTTTTCAATTTGGCACAAGACCGATAGTTACAAAAGAAAATCCAGCACCTGCGAGTTGGAAAGAAAAATTATTAAAGCTAACTGAGGGAGATGTATTTTTAAATAGATATAGCCCAACTGGCTTTTATTCATCTGCCGTAAATAACAATTTTATCAAAGAATTAAGAGCAAGATCTGCAAGGCAAGTTCAATATTCTAATAAGCCTGAAAATGGTTTTTCAGCAGAAGTTAAATATGGTGCTAGAGGTAGGTCTATTTATGTGCATCCTGATAATATAGAAAATTGTCTTCAATGGAAAGAAGCAGGACATACAGAAATCTTAAAAACTCCAGATGACACTGCTATATTTGTTAGTAAAGAAAAAGCGATAGAAATAAATAAAGACCAAATTGATTGTATGGGTTGTTTAACTGCTTGTAAGTTTAGCAACTGGTATAATAGTTCTGAACATAAATTTACTACAGGTAAAAAGCCGGATCCACGTAGCTATTGCATTCAAAAAACTTTGCAAAATATTATCACAGAAGGTGATGTAGATAATGAGCTAATGTTTGCTGGGCATAATGCCTTTAAATTTGCTAATGATCCATATTATGCGAATGGGTTCATACCTTCAACTAAGGAGTTATTAGAGCGTATTTTACTAGGTAAATAAACTGAAATACACAGAAAACTAAGATTTAGGTAAAATTAAAGTCTAGTTTTTTTGGTTTGCGTTAAGTAAATAGCCAATATTAATATTATAGCTAGTGCTAGCAAATATATAGGTAAGTTTCTATATTGATTAAAAATACTTGCCTCAGCTAATTTTTGAGGCAAATCAATTTGTACAACTTTATCAGAATCATTATGGGTTACTTTGGTAAGAATTCTACCGAAACTATCGGTTGCTGCACTTATACCGTAATTAGCTACTCTAATTAGTGGTTTACCTTCCTCAATTGCTCTCATTCTGATTAAATCAAAATGCTGCCATGGAGCTACAGAAAGATTAAAAGAAAAAAACTTTTTCGTAAACCAAATATCGTTAGTAATATTAAGCAAAAAATCACCATCCTGGCTAAAGCTGCCAGAGAAAATTCCATCATAACAAATAAGTGGTATTGCTGCTACTTCATTAGTAATATTTAGCAGAGATTTTGTTTTATTTCCTTCACTAAAGCCACTTTGACTCGCTAGAGAGGGTATTGAGCGGAAAAAAGGGTTATATTCTCCAAATGGAACCAGATTTGTTTTATCATAATAATGACTGATTTTTTTCTGATTATTAATTAAAAACATGCTGTTATAAAATTTATATTCACCTGCTAATTTTGCTCTAGGAGAGCTTATAATAAGATTATCATATTTATGAGCTGTATGCTCTATAATATAATCAAAAATAGGGTTATAATCTTCACTAGTGACATGAGGTACAATACCCTCAGCAAAAATTGCTAAATTACTCTGTCTAGAAACATTAATATTGTTAATTAGTTTATCTATATTATCCATGATGATATTTTGATTATAGCCATGATGCTTATCTATATTAGAGTGAATAATTGATATTAGAAAATTAGCGTTTTTTGGAGCCAGTTTTTTACTCATATGATAATTGCCATAATAAGTTAAAATTATAAAAAATGGTATAATGAGTAATGTTGCTAAAATGAAATATTTAAATTTTTTTAGATGATTAATTAAAAGAGGTAGCGTAAATAAATATATTGCTATTAAGGTTAAGCCATAAATACCATAAATAGATGCTGATTGAACTAGGGCAGGGTAGTTAAAAAAACTATAGCCAATTAAATTCCATGGCAAACCTTGCAAATCTACAAACAAAATAATTTTACTGCGCAATATTTCATGCAAAAAATAAAAGAAGCAAAAGAAGAAATAAAACTCCGCTAAATTTAATTTATATTTAAATTTTATATAGGGCAGTAAAGTAATTAGCAATAAAGATGATAATGCTAATAATATAGGAATTAGAAAAAATACTAGAGGAAAAAAATAAAGATAATTTTGATTGGTTAAAAAAGAAAATGAGATCCAATAAAAATTGCTAAAATAAAAGCCAAAGAAAAAATAAAGACTATAATGATAAAATTTTAATATGGATTTGCTTCTAAATAGTATTAAGGCAAAAATTGGGAAAATAAAGAAACCTAGAAAAAATAAGTAAAATGGAGCAAATAAAAAAACAGTAGATAAACCTAAAATAAATAGTAACAGTGAGTTTTTTGAAGGTTTAACTAATTTTACAAGGTATTCTTTATTCATGCTTCGGCAGTTCTATTATAACTTTCTTAATATATCTACTAGCAGCATCTTTAATATGAAACTTAATACCATTTTGGTGCTCAATTATTTCTCCAGATTTTGGAATTTTTTGCGATATTAAAGCTATTAATCCTCCTAAAGTATCAAAATCTTCTTCCTCTTTATTAGGAGGATATAGTTTTAACTGTAGTTTTTCTTCTATATCAATAATTCTAGTTCTAGCACTAACTTCGAATAGATTATTATTTAAACTAATAATCTCATTTTCCTCCACTTCTCCTACTATTTCATCCATTAAGTCTTCCATAGTAATTAAGCCATCAGTACCACCATATTAATCTACTAATATAGCTAGTCTAATTCATGTGTTGCGCATTTTGTAAGCAATATCAAATATTTTCATTGAAGTTGGAA
>CAXPEK010000069.1:0-4567 GCA_964216065.1 Candidatus Actinomarina sp. | reverse complement strand
CCTTTTCAATACCAATTGAAACATGCCGAGAAGGTAGGGTATTTTTATTAATTTTAGTCATAGAATTTAGTTAGATGAATTTGAATGATAATTTTGTGCTTTTTTATATTTTATGCAACTTTTTTATTAGACACTGTTAGCTAATGCAAAATTTTAGCTTAGAATTTATGGAGTTAAAATTGAAGAATAAAAATAGGTTTATAGAGGGGAATTGGTATTATATAATAAACACTTGAAAAATATTAGCTTATCAATTAATAGAAGCTGCGCTTAAGTAATCATTTAATATTAACACCAAATAAATAAATTTATGTCATTACAACCATTTCATTTGGCAATTCCTGTAAATAATTTAGAAAAAGCTGATCATTTTTATGGATCTATGCTTGGTTTTGAAAAAGGTAGATCAGATAAAAAATGGATCGATTGGAATTTTTTTGGCCATCAACTGGTAACTCACTTAAAAGAAGGAGATAATAATAAGGTAGCTGCTATTAATTTAGTGGATGGAAAAAATGTACCAGTTCCTCATTTTGGGGTAGTGTTACAATGGGATGAATGGCATAAATTTGCTGAAAAAATAAAAACTAAAAATATTCAATTTATTATTGATCCTTATATTAGATTTAAAGGAAAAGTAGGAGAACAAGCAACTATGTTTTTTGCAGATCCATTTAATAATATGATGGAATTTAAAGCTTTTAAAAATAAATCTCAGCTATTTGCCAAATAGTAAAATTACTTTATTCATCTGCTCTTCAAGTTGTTTCTTGGTTGGTAAATATAACTGATATCCTTTGGCATAAATATTGCTTTTTTCTGGTAGAGTCATCTGAATGAATGTTTTATTGCGCTTTTACAAAGCAAAATTCTTGGAAAATATTAACAAAGTTTTTTAGTTTTGACCAAATAGATGAAACTATCTTTCTTGTAAACTAACTATAAAAATAATTAAACTAAATTTAGTTCTATGTAATACCAAATCCCCTCTATAAACCTACTTTTATTCTTCAATTTTAACTCCATAAATTACAAGCTAAAATTTCTGAAACTAATATTATTGACTAAAACCAGCCTTATAGATAGGAATTGGTATAATTCGAGTAGTTTTAAACTTTATAGATATGAAAGAACATTAAAATAAAGGCTGCAATTTTAAGCTTACATTCCGATAACTCTTAACCCATTCTGTGCTAGTACTGAGGCTGTATGTGGTCCTAGTACTGGCCCAGTATGTTGTCCTAGAGGTCTTGCCTGCGGTAAGTAATCTGTTGCTGTAACTTCCGCCTCTTGTGAGAAAGCTTCGTTTCCTCTACGACCCGTAACACACCAGCATCGAGCAAATAGTCTGAAACAGGTTCTTACTGGTTCTTCAGAAGGTCGATCTCCTTGCTCTACAGACACTGCTCCTACTGGTAAAGGAGTTGAAGAAGGTAAATTAGACCCCAATAATGCAAAAACTTCAATTGCTTGAGTATGATTTTTTTGTCTCGCTATAGCTAAAGCTGTCTCCCTTTGATTAGTTTCTGCTGCTTCATCTGCTCCTGCTTTCAATAAAAGCTCAACTAATTTTGTATTACCTCGTATTGCTGCCCAATGTAAAGCTGTTCTGCCTTTTTGATCTTTCACTTCCTTATCTACCCCTTTTTCTAATAAACACGCAACTACTTCTTCACGACCATTTTTTACTGCCCTAGATAAAATACTGTATCCTTTTTGATCTTTTATGTCCTTATCTGCCCCTTGTTCTATTAAAACCTTAACTACTTCTGTCTTGCCATATTTTGCTGCTGTAAATAAAGGAGTGTATCCTTCTTGATTTATAGCTTCCATATCTGCCCCTTTTTTTATTAAATACTTAACTAATTTTGTATTACCTAGCATTGCTGCCAAATGTAAAGGGGTGCGTCCAAATTGATCCCTTTTATGAACTAGCGTTTGTTCTTTTTCTATAAATTCTTGTGTTTTCTCTATATTACCTGCTCTTACTACAAAAAAAATACTCATAATCTATCTCCCAAAAAATTATAAAACACATAATAGCATAAAAATAAGCATAAAGCAACTGATTATAATAGTATATATAACTATATTTATACTTTTTTTATGGTATTAATTTTTCATGAGATAGGTCATAATCAAGCAGGCGCTGAGGCTGGAGCTTCTATTGATGCTTTTTTAAAAGATGGCTTAGTATCAAAAGCCTTATTAAGGCAAAATGGTAAACTACCTCTCGAGGAAAATCCTTATGAGCATGCATTAAGACGCCGAGCAGAATGGAGAGAGGGTAGAAAAAAAGCCTTAGCTGATAACCCAAGTTTACTTCAGTATGCGCTTGATTCAGATAAAGAAAGTGCTTGGGTTACAGGAGTAGAATTATTCTATAAACCCGGTCACCCCGCACATCGAGAGGAGAATGTCTTTTTTGGCTATTCCGACCATCCATCTTCTAACAAAGATAGGGTTGCGATTGAAGTCCCAGAAACAACTACTTTGCATGATGCATCATGCCGTGATAGAGGTATGCCAGATAAGTGGTTGAGAACTGCTGTAACCATTAGACAATTTAGAGAAATGCAAGAGAGAGGCGAAATGCCACATACCCGGGAGTCTAGATATAATGAACATTTAATCCGTGACAGAGTTCCAGCAGAAAGAATTGTAGCATATGTAAAAGTAGAAAAAGAACTTCCTGTTGAGAAGCATATTACGGCTGAAGAACTGGAGCAGGTTCAAAATTTTGTAAGCAATAAATTGGGTTTTGCTACTCAATTTGATAATCCTAAAGACAATATCCTTGTACATGAAAAAGCTGGTAAATATCAGATTAGGGTTTCTTTCAACAAAGCTAAAGTAACTGGCCGAGAAGGTGAAGTATCAGATTTTTTTAATCAATTTCAGTCATTTCAGGAACTGATTAATGAAGCAAAGATTTTTCCAACATCAAAACATTTGCCAAAAAACCATCCAAGGCACCCTGAATATAAAGGTGACGATCAAAAAGAAAAACAAAAGAGGGGTTGTATAATATCCTAACGCAATCATATACTATGATGTGTAATATCAAATTTGCAGGCAAATAGTAAACAGAAGTATTTGTTAGTAAATATGTCCCCTTCTCATATTAAATATAAGCAGATAAGATAAGGTACTGTGGGCGATCTATCATCCGAGTGTAACCCGCACCGCAGTACTTCTCTAGCGTTAGCCTTTTAAAAAGGGTACGCAGTTTATACCAATTCCCATCTATAAAACTGTTTTTAGTCAATAATATTAGCTTCAGAAATTTTAAGCTAAAATTGTAGGACTAGCCCTTAGCTAATGCAAAATTTTAGCTTAGAATTTATGGGGTGAAAATTGAAGAATAAAAATAGGTTTATAGAGGGGATTTGTATTATAGCTGAATTTTGTTATAAACACTTAATTTGTTTGAAATATATAAGATCAACCAATATGATTAGTATTATTCACAAAAAACAACTTCTCTATATGATTACATTATATGGTATTAAAAATTGCACAACTATGGCAAAAGCAAGTAAGTGGCTAACCACTAACAATGTAAATTATAATTTTCATGATTATAAAAAACATGGCATTACTCAAGATTTAATCACATTATTTAGCAAAGAATTTGGCTGGCAAAAAGTAATAAATGCCAAAGGAACAACATATAGAAAATTACCAGATAATCAAAAACCAACCAACGAAGCAGAAGCAATTACTATTGCTCTAGCGAACCCTTCTATTCTAAAAAGACCAATAATATTTAGTAGCCACCATAAAATATTAGGCTTTGATGAAACAGAATATTTAAAATTATTATCCTAAATGATAAAATCTCTTAATCATGGTCTAAACAAAGATCCCCAACAAATTCTGAAAGAAATATTTGGCTATAGTAACTTTAAAAGACAGCAAGCAAATATTATCAATAATGTTATAGCGCAAAATAATAGTTTTGTGCTAATGCCCACCGGAGGAGGTAAATCTTTATGCTACCAAATACCCGCCCTTCATCTGCCAGGCCTTGCTATAGTTATTTCACCTTTAATTGCATTAATGCAAGATCAAGTGCAAGCTTTAAAGCAATATGGAGTTAAGGTTGAAACAATAAATTCTACTATTTCTTATAGCAAAATCAGTCAAATCAAAACTATGCTTAAAGAAGGTAGTTTAAAAATATTATATGTAGCTCCTGAAAGGCTGTTAATGGAAGATTTTCTGGAGTTATTAGCAAATATAAAAATATCTCTTTTTGCTATTGATGAGGCACATTGCGTATCGCAATGGGGTCATGATTTTAGGCCAGTTTATACTAAGCTTGATATTTTAGCAGATAAATTTCCAGATACTCCCAGAATAGCTTTAACGGCAACGGCAGATGAAGCTACCAGAAAAGATATAATTGAAAGACTTAAATTACATAATGCGCCACAATTTATTGATGGCTTTGATCGTCCTAACATTAATTACACAATTACCACAGCTAATAACCCTAAAAGGCAGGTAATTTCTTTTATTAAAAATAATCATCAAAATCAATCAGGAGTAATTTATTGTGTCT
>CAXPEK010000068.1:0-8268 GCA_964216065.1 Candidatus Actinomarina sp. | reverse complement strand
CTAAAAACAGCTTTAAAGATCGGATTTGGAATTAGTCGAAAAGTTCGTAAATCGTATCTTCCACACCGCCAGTTTATACTTTGCTTTAATCCCAGTAAATCTAAGGCTTTTCGAATTTTGCAATTCGATCTAAATCGTTCTTTTTCTTCTCCGTTTTTCACAAAATCTTACCAAAATCACCCAAAACACTCTCTCTTTCTCCGTTTGGGTCGTACCTTTTCAAAAAAGGTGAACATTGATAAACACTGGCTTCACAGCTTTTCTATCGAACTTTTCTGACTGGGTGTGCGAGTGCAACTTTGATGATTTTTGCGAACTTTTCTATTTTTTAAATCCATTTATTTCAATTTTATAAAAATGATTTAATATTTTCTTATAGGTTTTAATCGACTAATACTGTAATGAATAAAGAGCATAATAAAAACAAAATTTCTTTGACTGCAATAGAAACTGATCATGATATTGATGCCACTTACGATATTATGAAACAGCTCAGAACTAGTCTGGATAAAAATGATTATATCCGCAATATTAATAAAATGAGGAATCATCAAAAAAATTATAGTTTGGTTGGTGCATTTTTAGAAGCTAGAGAAAATCAATATGTTGCAGTTATTGGATTTTCTTATGATTTTAGACTATCCCTAGGTCAGATGATTTATATTGAAGATTTAGTAGTAGAAAAAGATTATCAAAATCTTGGCATTGGCAAGAAGTTAATGGGTTATGTGGAAATGATAGCTAGAAAAAAAGGCATAAAAACTTTAGTTTTAGATTCTGCAATTCACAGAAAGGAGGCTCATAAATTTTATGATAAAATTGGCTTTGTTAATACATCCAATAATTACAAAAAATTCTTGGATTAAAGATGAAAAAAACAATATCAGAAATTATTATCAAATGATTCTTTGCTTGGAATATTCTTTGTTCTTCTGGCAACATTACTCCTTTCATTTAGATCAATTCTGGTAAAATTGGCGTATATTGAAAAAGTGGCAGTTATGGATTTATTCTATTACCGCTTCCTTTTTACTGTGCCACTATTACTAGCTTTTGCTTTTTATAAAAAAAGAAAGGAAATATTTTTACCACTATTCTTGATAAGAGAATTACTATTAGCTAAATATAGCTTACCCTAAGGACATTCCAATATGGATAATTCTTGTGCAGGATACATCACAATCTAATTTTATCGAACTAAAATCTTAATTTCTTAGTGTAACTTTTAAAAACTAAGCCTTATAGAAGGGTTCCTGCTATGCCTTGCTTACAATTCTTTTCATCATTGTTTATAAATTTACAACTTTGCTCTGCACTCTTAACTATTATTTTAGCTATGATAAGAATTAACTTATTTACAATTAGAGTAAATAACTAAAATCTAACTATGCTATTTGCTCTTTTAGTTCTCTTGCGATATTGTTAGTTTTATTGGAAATATCTGATTTTCTTATGGCAAAATACATCACAACTTGAGACATTCTTCTTAGATCATCACCATAATCTAAATAACCACCATTATAACTGGCCAAATATTTCAAATATTGTAATTTTGCTCTAAGTAAATGTACATCATTTTGGTAGTCTCTATGTTGCTCTAGCATATTAGCAACATCTTGACCTATAAAATCTGGTGAAGATACTTCTACTTTTAAACCTTGAGGCTCATCATGATGTATACTAATATTTATGTTAAAGATTAAATCATTTTTATTCAAAAATTTGGTATATTTACTGTATACAAATACCATATTATGCATTATTTCTTTAATAATAACACGATCTAATGTAAATTCTTGATTTTCATAGCATGAAATTTGATAATTAAGATTGATATTTTCTAAAAATTCTGGTGCATCAGCTTTAATTTCGGCCATAATCTCTAAAAATAATTCATGTGGACCTATAGCATGACGACTTTCTTTGCTTGAGCGCAAATGATTTTTGTAAAACCCCATTGTATCATTTATTATACCATAATAATAAAACACATTTAAATATACATCATTGTAATATGAGACATATTCTGGGTCTATTTCACCGATTGCCCTACTGCTAATTATATCACCAAAAGCTAAAGTAGACTCAAGTGGTTGCCTTAATTCATGACTTAAGTAATTAAAGGTTGAAACTGAATTTTTTATCACCTCATTTAGTTCTTTGTTTCTTTTTAGCACCTCATGTTCTAAAAAATTCATATGTTTACACATTGAACTAATTAAATATTCTAGCTTAGTTAATTCATTACTACTAGTGTAATATAATGAGTCTTGTTTGATGTATTTACCTACGTCACCATTCTGAGTAATTAACATTGAAATAGGCTGTGAAATTATGTTTTGTAATTTTCGCGCTAATATATATGCGATTACTAAAGACAATAATAATATAGACAGGGCAATAATGGTTTGTTTAACAATATAGCTAGATATTTTGCTTAAATCTGATTCTATGTATAAAATTCCAATTAATGATTGATCAAAATTATCGTTAATCTCACGATATAATTTTAACCTGTCCTTAGTAAAAAACATTCTAGGGCTAGTTATAGCAGGACAGCTAGTGTTAGTACTATTACCAGCGTAATATTTTGCGAAGATATTACTCTTCATATCATATACACAGGCAAGCCTTATAGCAGAATTTGCACTTAAAGCATTTAAGGTTTCTAAAGCTACTGAATTATTATTAAAAACTAAAGCTGCATTAATTCTATTACTAATTATGGTACCAGTTATAGCAAGCTCATCTCTCATTTGCTTTTTTATATTGATAATACCTGAAGTAGAAAATGCAATAACGGTAACAAACATACAGACAATAGTAACTGATAAGATAATAAACATTAATTTGCTCTTTACCGGCAAATTAGCAAAGTTTTGTTTATAAGTCGCTATTTTATGTATGAAATTTTTCATCTATTAACCTCAGATAATTCTAATAATTTTGCATTGAAAAAAATACCTTTCTTTCTTGCTTTCTCTTCATCGATATCAAATCTTATCTTACCACGATAATCGTAAAATTCTATTATACCACCCTGATCAATGAAATATTTATTATCGCCTATAGTTAAAACAGAATCTCTGCTATATTTTAACAAATAACTTATATTAAATTTGGCACCTTTAGTAACAAAAATAATATCACTATTTTTGAGCTCTCTTATTTTAGGATTTATCCTTACTATTAATGGAAAGTTCTTAATTTTTTTCTGCTTAAAATTCTGCAATATTACTTGCTCTTCTGGGCTAATATCACCAAAAACATCTATAATAATTTTATTATCTTCAAAAGCAGGCAACCAGTCATTATCAACATATTCTATAAACTTACTGACAAAAGCAAATTTTAATTTTATTTCAAATAAACTATTTTCTTGACTAACCACATCACTTTCAACTGGATTAGCGCCAGCAACTATCGAGCTAAAAATCACTGTGCTAAAAATAATGCTTTTGATAATGTGCCAGTTAACAAATTTATTCATTCAATAATCATACTAAAAATTATGTGTTAATTTAATTAACAAACTTCGCCCGATCTCACGCTCGATAGAGTATAGCGCGGAACCCCATTCTCTATGTCTAGAATCAGTTAGATTTTGCCCAATTAAGGATATTTTGTAATTATCAGCGAAAAAATATGAAATTTTGGAATCTAACCTCATATATGCATCTACATCAACCTCAAAGTCTTTGTCAGTAAGATTATCAGAGTAATATAAATTACCATACCATTGTAATTTGCTGTTAAAATTATAGTAAAATCTAAAATTTAATAAATTTTGTGGTACCCTATTTTCTGCAAATTGACTATGGTCATTTTCATTATTTGCATGCAAGGCCATTTTGATAAATGCGTAATTTAGAGTGAATCTGAGTTTTTTTGTTGGTTCATAATTTGAAGATAATTCAAAACCATATGATTCACCATAGGCAGAATTATCTAAATTAAAATTATTACTATCATCTAAAATCAAGCCTCTTAATTTGCGATAATCATTATAAAAGGCAGTGAAATCATAAGATAATTTTTTTGAGGGCTTTACTTTATAGCCAAGTTCATAAGATATGGTTGATTCATTATCAAATTTTTGACTGCCATTTAAAGTATTACCATATTGATTATAAATTCTAGTCATGCCATCCTCCCATCTAGTAGGAGTTCTTACTGACCTTGATATAGCTGACCATATATGATGATTATCATTTGGTAAAAAAGATAATCTTAGCGTAGGCTGGATATTTTTATGTGAAAAGTCATTATATTCAAATTTAGAACCTATGGTTAGGAATAATTTATCATTATGAAAGGAAGTCTTATTTTGAAAAAAAGTACTAAAAATATTATATGATAATTTAGGTCGATCAAAAATAATATATCTGGTTTGATTTAGCTCATTTTCTTTTAAATTGTCTTTTACAGATCTAAATTCTGCGCCATATAGTAATTCATTATTTTTATTATAATCATATTTATGTTGTATATTGAAATCTATATTTATATTGCTTCTATCCAGATAAGCAACTTCCCTCTTATCATAATCAAAATATAATTGTGCATCTATTTTAGATATTTTACTAATCAAATGCGAATATTTATTAATTAAATTACCTCCATAAATATTTCCTCTGTGATTATAGATAGTATCATGATCAGGAAATATAGAACTCTCACTATTTTCACCTTCATAAAGTTCAGATTGCAAACTAAAAAATTTATTCTGCTCTAATTCTTGCTCATATTTAAAACCTACCCTTTGCATACTCCAATAATCATCTGATTCAGCTTTAGAGCTAACATCATATAAGCCCTTGTAATTACGGTTTTTAGCAAAGAAGCTATAATATTTCTTCTCACCTATTTTTCCTCCATAGCGAAATGCTGAATCATTCTTAATATAATTACCAGATGCTAATTCAAAATAACCACCTTGTGAATTTTGTGCTGTCTTAGTAATAATGTTAACAATACCATTAACCGCATTAGCACCCCAAATAGCACCACCTGAACCTCTGATTACCTCAATTCTCTCAATATCATTAAGTAAATAATCTAGACTATTCCAATATACTCCTGAAAATAAAGAAACATAAGCTGATCTACCATCTACTAATACTAATAATTTATCTGAATATCTATCATTAAATCCCCTAATGCCTACAGCCCATTCATCAGTATCAATTTGCGCTACCTGTACTGCAGGTGCTAATCTTAAAGCCTCTGCCACAGAAGTCACTCCTGATCTTTTTATATCTTCATTAGTAATAACATAAATAGCCGCCGCAGTTTTAAATGCATTTTCTTCATGTTTAGTAGCAGATATTATGGTAATATTCATTAGCTCTTCCAAAGACATACTAAAATAGTCCTTGGCATTTGCCCTAGCAATAATCATAAAGGCAATTAAACATAATAAAAATCTCTTTTTCATGGCAGTGTATTATATTATTTCTGTAAATTAGTAGTAAAGTGATATTATTTAAACACAAGATTATTATGGAATTATCAGCAAAAAAATCTATTTTTAGCTTAATTTGACCTTTATATAAGATATTTTTTCTATTTATACTTGCTAAATGAATTTTATGTTATATTTTATAAAGACAGATGCTGCTGAAGCAAATCATTTATATTGTGTTATTTAATTTATTATAAATGAAAAATAAAAATATTGTCTCAGGTTTTAGACATAGTAAAACTGAAACCCTAGCAAGCAGCTTGTTAAAAATAACTAATATAGACCCTACCGCAGAAATTTATAAATTTCTAACTGGAGGTAAAGAAGTAGCTAGTCTTACAAGAGCTCAGCTACTAAATAGAGCTTTACATATTGCAAGTGAGTTGCAAAAACACTCTGTTAAGGGTGAAAGAGTTTTGTTATTGCTTCCTTCTTCCTTAGAATATGCAACCTCTTTCATGGGTTGTATTTTAGCAGGCGCTATCGCAGTTCCAGCATATACTCCTAGTAAAAGGCGAAATGGGGATAGAATAAAAAACATTTATAATGATTGCAAACCTAAGATTATTATATCTTTGAGCAAGTTTTCTTTAACTTCTGTAGAATTAATGGGCAATGATGATGTTAATATATTATCTCTCTGCCAAATAATCAATATTGATAAAATTGAGAACAATACCACTCCTAATTATCAGGAAGTTGAAATTTGTGAAAATGATATCGCTTTTTTGCAATATACTTCAGGCAGCACTGCAAAACCGAAAGGGGTTATGGTAACCCATAAAAACTTGATTCATAATATAAAATTATTAGCAAAAATATATAATCTGAACAGCAAGGATATAACAGTATCATGGCTTCCTATATATCATGATATGGGATTAATAATCGGAATATTAAAATCTATATATTTGGGAGATCGGTCAATTTTAATGCCAACTGAAGATTTTATAAAATCACCTTTAATATGGCTAAAAACTATCTCAAAATATAGAGCGACATGCTCTGCTGCCCCCAATTTTGCTTATAATTTATGTCTTTTAAAAAAAATTAGTAGTCAAGATGCTAAAACTCTTGATTTATCATCATGGAAAACTGCACTAAATGCAGCTGAACCAATTCAACCACAAATTTTATTAGAATTTACCAATAAATTTAGCCAATATGGCTATAAACAAACTACTAATACACCATCATATGGTATGGCCGAAGCTACTTTATTTATTTCAGCATGTGGTTACGGAAAGAAAGAGACAATAACTTATTTTGACAAGCATTTATTAGAATATGAACAAAAAGCAGTAAAAGCAAAAAAATCTGATAAAGCAAAACCATTAGTATCTTGTGGTAAAGCAGAATTAATGGCCAAATTGCTCATTGTTAATCCTGATACTTTAACTAAATGTTCTGAGGGGCAGGTTGGAGAAATATGGGTTAAAGATACCAGCGTTGCTCAAGGTTACTGGCAAAAGCCAGAAGTAACCAACAATATTTTTCATGCTTTCGAAAAAAGCACCAATGAGGGCCCTTTTTTACGCAGTGGAGATTTGGGCTTTTTTTACGAAGAAGAATTATATATAGCTAGTAGAAAGAAAGATATTTTAATAATTAATGGTCAAAATATTTACCCTCAAGATATTGAATTACTAGTTGAAAAATCTGATATCAGAATTAGAAAAAACACTGCTGCTGCCTTTACTATTGAAATGCATGGCACTGAGAGAATAGTTATTATTCAAGAAGGTAATTTTACTGACATAATAGCGAAAGAACTATTTAGCAAAATTACCACTAATATCAGAAACGAATATCAACTGGCTCCATATGACATAGTATTTATCAAGAAAGGCACTTTTAACAAAACATCAAGTGGTAAAATTCAGAGGCAGTTATCGCGTAAATTATATTTAGAAGATAGGCTTGAGATAATTGCTAGCTTACAGTCTTTGATTAAAAAAAACAGAGCAAAATCTCAATATCCTAAAACCACATTAGAAAAATATCTGGCCAAATTATGGCAAGAAAACCTAACATTAGAACCAAATTATCAAATTTCTCTAAGTGATAATTTCTTTTATCTTGGTGGTAATTCTATATCTGCCAATAATATTATATTAGCAATTAAAGATAAGTTACATAAGAATCTATCTTTAAAAGAGCTTTTCAATCACCACACTATCAAAGACCTAGCCAATTATATCGAAAAACTTAACTCTTCAAATGATCATAGTTTATATAAACTTAATCAAGGCCAAGATCTTCTTGTTACTCAGAATCAAGATGGTTTATATTTTTTACATAAATCAGGTTACAACACCGAATATAACATCTCTGTTCTTTTTAAATGGAACGCTGATTTAGATCATAAAATTCTTAAAAAGGCATTTTGTATATTGGTTAAAAAACACAAAGTTTTTAGAACCTCTTTTCATCATAATGATATAAAATTAACTCCAATAATATTAGATTTTCAAAAACTAAATATCGAGTTTAGTGTCTCAGATTTTTCTAAAACAGATTATCATATTGCTAAGAATCGAGCTGAAGATTATATCAAAGAAGATAACCGAAAAACATTTAACCTAGCAAATGCACCCTTAATTCGTGGCCAAATAATAAAATTGCAACAGCATGAATATTATATATATTTTAACCTGCATCATATAATAGCAGATGGTGTATCAATAAACATTATCACCAATGAGTTAAGTAAGATTTACAATGCCCTGCTGAATAAAGAAAAAATTAAAGATCGGAAGAGCGTCGTGTGGGAAAGAGTGTGTCGGTAAGTGTAGATCTCGGTG
>CAXPEK010000067.1:0-2097 GCA_964216065.1 Candidatus Actinomarina sp. | reverse complement strand
TAGCTTGGGGCTTTGGTTGTTTTATTATATTGCTCATATATTACTCAAATTTTAATTTAATTAAAAGATGAGGTTTAGGATAATATGGATGGGTTAAACTTCTAGAGCGGGTTTACTGGACGGTTGCAGCTAGAGAATATAAGCTTATAATTCACAATTATAACCAGCAAAGATTTCTTAAAAACACTGAAATTATAACTTAATGTTATAAATCTAATTTAAAGACGTTTATTAAGTATAAAAATCTGGGATCACTAATCTACTAGCTCAATAATTGCTGTAGGAGCAGCGTCTCCATGCCTAAATCCAGTTTTGAAAATTCTAGTATAGCCACCATTTCTTTGTGCAAACTTAGGGGCTATAACTTCACATAGTTTTTTTGCTATAGTTTCATTCCTTGTTTTAGCAATCAACGACCTTCTAGCATTAAGACTGTTTTTCTTCGCAACAGTAACTAATTTTTCAGCATATGGCCTTAATGTCTTGGCTTTTACTAATGTTGTTTCAATTCTACCATGCTCAAATAAAGAATTAGCTAAGTTAGCTAATAAAGCTTTCCTATGACTAGATGTTCTATTCAACTTTTTATTGGATTTGGCTAAATGTTTCATAATGATACCAGTTTAACTATTATCTTCAGATTTTTTGCATAAATCATCTAAATTCTCCGGTGGCCAATCTGGAATATCCATACCAAAATTTAGCTTTAAACTTTGTAAAATAGCTCTAATTTCGTTTAATGACTTTCTACCAAAATTTGGAGTCTTAAGCATATCATTTTCAGAACGCTTAACTAAATCACCCAAATAAGCAATATTTTCGTTCTTTAAACAGTTTTGAGATCTAACTGAAAGCTCTAATTCGTCTACTTTTTTAAGTAATACTGGATCAAAACTATACTTCTCTTCTTCCTTTTGTTCATCTTTAATTACAATATTATCATCGAAATTAATAAATAAATTCATTTGCTCTTTCATAATTTTAGCAGCAATACCAACTGCTAAATCTGGCTCTATTGAACCATTAGTTTCTATATCCAAAGTTAATTTATCATAATCAATAACTTGCCCTACTCTGCTGCTATCAACTGTAAATGTAACTCTTCTAATAGGAGAAAAAACCGTATCAATATTAATTAAACCTATTTCATTATTGTCATTAGCTAATTTAGAAGAATCTCTATAACCCTTACCAGACTCTATAATCAACTCTGCTTTGAATTTTGCTTTGTCATCTATGTGACATATAACCTGATCTGTATTTACAGCTGACACTCCTTCTGGTAATTTTAGATCAGCCGCAGTAACCTGACACGGACCATGAACTTCTATTGTAGCCTTCTTTCTAGTAGCAGTTTCACTTAAAAGCACTACCTTTTTAAGGTTTAAAATAACATCAATAATATCTTCAGATAAGCCTTCTACACTGTCTTGCTCATGAATCACACCTTCTATTTTTACTGCTGTAAACGCAGTACCAAATATTGAAGATAACAAAATTCTTCTTAGTGAATTACCTATTGTAGTACCAAAACCACGCTCTAGTGGCTCTACCACTATTTTGGCAGATTTATTATCTGACTTAGCGTCATAACTAATCTTTGATGGCTTTAAAAAGTCTTTCCAATTTTCTGCTAACATTATTTTACCACTTAATTATTATACTCTTCTTTTCTTAGGAGGTCTACATCCATTGTGCGGAACAGGTGTTACATCCTTTATATAGGTTAAAACATAACCCAATGACTGCAATGCTCTTAATGCCGACTCACGGCCAGCTCCAGGACCTTTTATTTCAACTCCTATTGTTTTAATACCAAAATCTAAAGCTTCTTTACCCACCATTTCTGCTGCTACCTGGGCCGCAAATGGAGTAGATTTTCTTGCTCCTTTAAAGCCACATTTGCCCGCAGAAGACCAAGCCAAGCTATTTCCCTGTAAATCAGAAAAGGTAATTATAGTATTATTGAATGAAGCAAATATATGTACAATACCTACTGATATATTTTTTTTATCTTTTTTCTTAACTTTTTTCTGAGCAGCCATAATTAATTATACTTTTTTCTTGTTAGCTATTGGCGAAGATTTTCCTCTTCTT
>CAXPEK010000066.1:0-12242 GCA_964216065.1 Candidatus Actinomarina sp. | reverse complement strand
TAGCAGCTAATAAATATTTTGTTCTAAATGAAACGAGCCTAGGTGCTAAATTAAATTTTAAATTAAGTAATGAAGCATTTGTTACTTTAGCTCATGATGCTATTAATACAAGAGATAATGGCACATTTACTGAAGATGAAACTAGTGTAACTACAGCATCATTAAAATATAGATTTTAATTTATTTTTACATTGTAAGAAAATTTTGGCCTAGCATGCTGCTGGGCCTTTTTTTTGCCTAGTTATAATAGTAACCTTTACATTGACTAAGCTTCCTGGATGGTAATCTACTTACAACTGTCTAATACCAAAGTTCATCTTTAAACCTATTTTTATTCTGCAATTTTAACTCCATAAATTCCAAGCTAAAATTTTGCATTAGCTAAGGCTAGTCCTGCAATTTTAACTTAAAATTTCTGAAACTAATATTAGTGACTAAAAACAGTTTTATAAATGGGATTTGGTATTATACCAATTCCCATCTTTAAACCTACTTTTATTCTTCAATTTTAACTCCATAAATTCTAAGCTAAAATTTTGCATTAGCTAAGGCTAGTCCTGCAATTTTAGCTTAAAATTTCTGAAACTAATATTAGTGACTAAAAACAGTTTTATAAATGGGATTTGGTATTATTTTATATAATAAGCTAAATGAGTTAATTTGGCTTTTAGATCATCATCGGTAATTTCTTCTAACTCTGCTTTGATATTTGCAGTAAGGTCAGATAAGGGTGGTTTTTTAGTTATGTTCTTAATTGGGGTGAGGTTTTTTTCTTCAGCTATTTTAAACTTTAATTTGCTCACATATTCTTTACCAAAATATTGGTTAATTAGAGTAATTAAATGGTCTTTATTATATTCTAATTCAAAAATTAATGCTTCACTTTCTATTTCTAAGAATAAAATATTACTATTTTGTTGTTTCTGTAAATTTATGGGTTGGCAGATTTCGCTATATTCTTGAGCTATCTCTTGCCAATTAGCAATTATTTTAAAGATATGAAATCCTTTATATTTAAAAAATTTTTTGCTATTATTGGCAATAATAAATTCTAGTTTTTTTTCATGGTTTAGGTATTTTTGCATATGTTAAAATTAATTATTACAAAATTCTGGCCCGTATTAGTAGTTATAACTATTTATATAATTTGCTATATATTTATTTTAAAACAACAAAAAAATAGGTCTAAAGCTAAAAAAATCGCTAATTTTTACTACCTAATTATAGCTATTATTATCGCAGCAATAATCTCAATATTTCTGTTTTTTTGGAGTAATACTCAATCAAATACCAGATATTATATTCCAGCAGAAAGTAAAAATGGTGAAATTATTCCAGCAAAAATTAAATAATAATGAAACTGCTAAATTTACCTCACATTAAAAGATTTGCCCAAATTTTTGCTACAGAAATTGAAAATTTTCGTATAGTAGGTGGTGCTATTCGTGATGAGTTACTTAATTTGCCAGTTCAAGATATAGATATTGCAGCTAAATTCGAGGTAACACAATTAATTAAATTATGTATAGAAAAGAAGCTTAAATATAAACCAACTGGTATTAAATATGGTACAATTACTGTTTATATTGCTAAGCAACCCATAGAAATTACTAGTTTGCGTAAAGACTTAAATACTGATGGTAGGCATTGCGAAGTAGAATTTACAGAAGATTTTTTAGCTGATGCCAAAAGGCGAGATTTTACCATAAATGCACTTTATTTAGATTTTGCGGGTAATTTATATGATTATTTTCAGGGTAGAGACCATATCAAACAAAAAAAGTTGGTTTTTATTGGTGATATTAAAGCTAGAATCAATGAAGATTATTTAAGAATCTTGCGCTTATTTAGATTTCAAGCAAAGTTACAGCAATTTAAAATAGACAAACATACTTTATCAATATGTGCAAAATTTCGTGATAAGCTTAAACAAATTTCAGCAGAGCGTATGCGGGAAGAAATGATGAAATTATTGGCTGGGCCCAATTATATCACTAGTTTAGAGTTAATGTCTCAATATAAGATATGTGATTTTTGTTTAGATTATCAGAATATTGCTAAGTTAAAAAAATTTGCTGCGCAACATTACATGCAAAATATTGCCATTATTTTACTGCATCAGATTACTTTAGCTCAGTCTGTTAAGCAATTAACTAATGCTTTGAAATTATCTAAGAAACAGCAACAAATTATTACAATGCTTAAGAGTGAAGTTATTGATTTTTCCTCTTTAGCAACAGAATCGTTACATAAAATAATTTTTACTTACGGTCAAGCAGCTGCGCAGAATTTATATATTAACTATGTTATTAATAATGAAGTTAAATTAGATCTAGAAATTTTGCATTATATGACGCAAGTTACATTACCAAAATTTCCTTTAACTGGCTCTGATTTAAAAAAATTAGGTTACCAAGAAGGCACAGAGCTAGGCCATAAATTAACGCAGTTAAAAGAAAAATGGATTGAGAGTGATTTTAAATTAGCAAAGCACGATTTAATAGCATTAGCAAAATTTTAGCTTTCAGCTAATTTTCTTGCTTGCTCATCAGCAATTAAAGGCTCAATCAGAAAATCTAATTCTCCTTGCTCCACAATTTCAACTATTTTATATAAAGTAAGATTTATTCTGTGATCTGTAACCCTGCTTTGAGGATAATTATAGGTTCTAATACGCTCTGACCTATCACCAGAACCAACTTGGCTTTTTCTGTCACTAGCTCTTTGAGCATCAGCTATTTGTCTTTCATGTTCAAAGAGACGAGATCTTAGAATTTTTAAGGCTTTTTCTTTGTTTTTATGTTGTGATTTTTCATCTTGTTGCTGTACCGTTATACCAGTTGGAAGATGTACAATTCTTACTGCTGAGTCAGTAGTATTAACTGATTGCCCTCCTGGGCCGCTAGCTCTAAAAATGTCAATTCTCAAATCTTTTTCTGCTATTTTTACATCTATTTCTTCTGCTTCTGGTAAAACTGCTACAGTTGCTGCTGAAGTATGAATTCTACCACTAGATTCGGTTTCGGGAACCCGTTGTACTCTATGTACACCAGATTCAAATTTGAGGCGAGCAAAGACAGACCTACCAGCAATCGATATAGTAGCTTCTTTAATTCCTCCTATACCTGTATCTGATATGGCTAAAATTTCAAACTTCCACCCTTTTTGTTCAGCATATCTTTGGTACATTCTGAGTAAATTACTACCAAATAATGCAGCTTCATCTCCACCTGTTCCTGCTCTAATTTCTAATATAGCATTTTTTTCATCAGCTTTATCTTTAGGCAAGAGCATAATTTTAATTTTATCAGCTAAGCTAGAAAGAGTTTTTTTAATGGTTATAATTTCTTCTTCAGCTAAAAGATGTATTTCTTGATCAATATTTTTATCTAGGCTAAGTTCTTTAGCTTCTACCAAATCTTGTTCTAATTTTAGATATTCTTTGGCGGCTTCTACTATAGGCCCAAGTTCAGAAAATTCTTTTGATAAATTAATAAATTCTTGTTGGGCTAATTGGCCGGCGTTATTGAGTTTTTCTTGAATATTTAAGTGCTTTGCTACTAACTTAGCTAATTTATCTTGGAAGCTCATTATCTTTGCTACAGGAGAGTTTATTTTATTTGATGCCTTATGATAAAGGGCATCTGAGCTAAAGTAAATATTAATGTAATTGGCATCATACCAAAAACTTTGAAACTTACCCAAAAATCTTCACTGAAATTACGCCAGATAAATTCATTTAATATAGCTAAAAAAATAAAAAACAAACCCCATCTATAGGTCATTACTAACCAATAATGTTCTTCCATCTTCAGAGCTTGCTGTAATAATAATTTTACCAGCGGTTTTTTTAAAAAATAAGAGATTAAAAAAATAAGCCCAAAACTAAAATTTAAGATTGTGGGTTTAATTTTAATAAAAATAGGATTTTGTAAATACCAAGTTAAAAAACCAAAAAAACCTATTATAATTGCAGAAAATAGGGGCATAAAAGTTACTTTTTTACTATAAGCTAAAATTACTAAAAAAGCTATAATACTAGAGATTGCTAGTACTACTGTAGCTGTAATAATATCAGTAAAGCTGTAGGTAATGAAAAATAATAATAATGGTATAAATTCTATGATTTGTTTCAATTTTTAAATGCGGTTAGGTTAATTAAATCGTAATTTGCACTTATATTACCGTTTTGAGCTTTTGTGTTTATATAATGTTCTTTAATTAGCGCAAGTCTTTTTCTTGAAATTAATCTATTGGTTTTTTTTTGTAAAATATTACCTTCGCCCATATTTTTAATATCAAGTAATAATTGATCCATATTTTTATAATTGAGTTTTACTTGATCACTATCAGTGATGATCATCTGATAACCTGCTCTTTGTAAGAGTTGAGCAGCGGTTTTAATTTCTAACATGGGTGCGACTTTAGCACTTGCTGAGCCTAAAATTGCATCTGCTTTTAAGCAAGCAAGGCGTAGCTCTGTTAAACTATCTCCACCAATAAGTGAGGCTATAAATAAGCCTCGATCTTTTAGCGTGTTTCTTATTTGAATGAAGCTGCCTACAAGATCATTTACATTGTGTAAATTTAAGACTGAACAAATTAAATCAAAGCTCTTATCTTTAAAAGGTAACAGCTCTTCATCGCAAATGACTTTGTTATCATGAGTTGATAAATTTAGAAAATTTTCAGAAAAACTAGTTTCAGTAATTTTTGCTTGTGGATATTTTTTTTTGAGGAACTTAGTTAAAACAGAACTTTTTGCACCAAGATAAAGAATATTACTAAATGCAAGAGAGGTTTGCTCTAGTTTTTCTATTAGTAATTTAGCGGCATAATCACTAAGAAAGCTATTTTCTTTGATGATTTTAGCGTTTTTGTCATATATTTTTTTTAATAATGAGCGGTTAAATATCATGCCATTTACCTAAAGCATCTTGTTGCCAATAGGTTGCTTTAGCATTATTTCCTTTAAGATTACGAAAAATATTGATAAATTCTGTACTGGCTTCTCTGTTAAACATGAAGATTCTTTGCTTAAAATTTGTAGGAAATTTTTCATCTTGCGGTATTACGGTGCTAACTAGAATTTCTGCATTATTTAGATTTTCTTCTTGGTCAGTTAAAAAAAGTGGTTTGATATGTTCGATGCTATTATGTTTAGTACCATGTGGTAAGAATTTATTGCTAGAAAAACTCCATAATAGCTTATTATAGCTATTTACCATATTTACATCATTTAATAGTAACAAGATAGGCTTAGCCATATTGTCATATATTTTATATAATAATTGTGGCAGTGCTTTCTCAATGGCCCCGTGCGATAATTCGTAAAATCTTGTTTCATTCATAAATTTAATATTTTTTTATAAAGATTAATAGTTTCTTTTTGCATTTTAGCTACTGAAAAATTCTTTCTCACATAAGTTTTGGCATTGGTTGCTATGTTATTTTTTTGCGTAGCATTTAAATTTAGGATATAATCAATTTTCTGGGCTAATTCACTATTAGTAAGTTCGGCTAACAAAAAGCCAGTTTTGCCATTAATAATAGTTTCTTGTGCTCCACCATGATTAGTTGCAATAACAATTTTACCCATGGCTCCCGCTTCAATTATAGTACGACCAAAAGCTTCTGGTCTTAAACTTGCGGAAATAACTATATCAGCTAGATGATATAAATTTACTAAATCGCTTACAGCTGGTAAAAAAGAAACTTGCTGCTCTAGTTGATTTTCTTTAACAAAATTATCTAATTTATTTTTGTAATTAGAGTGAACATCAATATTACCAACAATAAGAGCATGATAATTTTTATTAGTTACTTTAGTTAAAGCCTCTAAAAAAAATAATTGTCCTTTCCATTCTGTGAGTCTAGCTGGCAATAAAATAATTTTTTTATCTAATGGTAGCTGATATGTTTTAATATATGTGGCAATTTTGGTTTTGCTTACTTTTTTTAGATTGAATTCGTTTAAATCAACACCTCTATAGATGGTTTTAACTCGGTTCATATCAGTAAAATTATAGTTAGTTTGAATATGATTTTTGATAAAATTTGAAACCGTAATAATTTTTTCGCCTTTTAGCATGATGCTATTATATTTTTTTTTCAGTGCTGATTTACCTGAATAGACACCATGGAAGGTAGTGATAAATTTTGCGGAGGTGTTTTGGCAAGCTAAATAAGCACTGATAGCTGGTACTCTTGATCTTGCATGCACTAAATCAATTTTTTTATTCTGGATAATTTTGCGAATTTTGAAAGCATTAAGCCATATTTTAAAAGGATTTTTACTGGCTACATCAAGTAAAATATGCTCAGTTTTCGTTGCGGCTAATTGTGCTACCATTTTGCCACCAGCAGAAATTACATAGCTTTTAAATCCTGCTTTAGTAATAGCTGTGGCTATTTCAATAGTTCCTCTTTCTACGCCACCTGAATTTAATTTAGGTAGAATTTGCAAAATATTTGTCATAACATAATATAATTACCTAAAATTATTAGCATAATATGAAAGAAGGGCAAGTATTAAAAACCAAAGAAGGGCATAAATTAATATATGATATATATTTAGGAGATAATAATTATATAGTATTTTTGGGTGGTTTAGGATCAGATCGTAAAGCTACTAAAGCGAGTTATTTTAAGGAGTATTGTCAGCAACAAGGCTATAGTTATATTCGCTTTGACTATTTGGGTCATGGTGATTCAGATTTGTCATTTAGTAGTTGTGATATTAATATGTGGCTAGCTAATGTTTTTGCCATTCTTCATAATTTGGTTCCGCAGCAAGCAATTTTAATTGGCTCAAGTTTAGGTGGTTGGTTGGCTTTAAGAGCGGCTGAACAAAATTCTAAGAAAATTAAGGCTATTATTGGCCTTGCTGCTGCAGCAGATTTTACGGAAGAGTTAATGTGGAGAGATTTTTCTGAGCAAATAAAGGCTGAATTGAAAGCAGGAAAAATATATAATTTACCTTCTGATTATTGCGATGGTACATATGCTATTTCAATGGGTTTAATAGAATCTGGGCGAGAAAATTTGTTATTATCAAAAAATAATATTAAGGTTAATCTTCCTGTGCGATTAGTACAAGGCATGCAAGATAAAGATGTGCCATATAGCTATGCTTATAGAATTATCGAAAAATTGGCAACAGATGATGCAGAATTATTATTACTTAAAAATGCAGATCACAGATTATCTTGTCCCAATATATTAGCTAAAATTACACAAATATTGGAAAATTTAATAACTACCAACATTTAATTTAAAAGCAATCCTACAAGCTGTGTAATCAATATTGAGATTATATTTAGTGCTTATATTGCAAATAACATAATCATTATAATTAGTGTTATTTTCTGTAGCATTATAGCCATTTTGGCTGATTATTTGGCCATAAATCGGGTTGCCATCATCATATTTTAAATCTAACTTATAAGCATCATTTGGTGTGAGGCTTGCGCCAAAATTTTCATAATTGGAGCCATTTAGATAAATTTTAGCATAAAATATATAATTATCAGCTCTAGTTGCATTGGTGTTATTCGGTAAGTGGGCATTGCTAAGATAGTCTGCATTATTATCTCCTGCTACTAAATAAAAAGAGTTATTTGCTTTATCAAATACATCTATGGTGCGATAAAAATCAGCTAGGCTATTATGTGCTGGGTTATATGTACTTAGATAATATGAAGCTGCCAGATCAGCAAAATAATTTTTTTCAACATTATTCCAAGCAATTTTGCCATCACCATTGCCATTTACTCCGGCCCAACTTAAATTTGCATTATTAAAATCGCCAGGTAATTGCTGAAATTCGCTATAGAAGCCATTAACCGCACCCTTAATGCGTGTAACTTCAGACATGATTGCGGCTAGATTTGAATTATGTTTTATATTTCTACCAGCTGAGATAATAGCAGTTAAGAGGGCAATTAAGGTAATAGCAATAGTTAATTCTAGTAGAGAAAAAGCTTTTTTTTGCATTAATCTATTTATATTTAATTGATGTTGCATTAATTTAATCTAATATTGTAATATAGCAATATTTTACTCTAGTAGTTTTTAATGCAGCTTAAATAATACCAAATTCCATCCATAAACCTACTTTTATTCTTCAATTTTAACTCCATAAATTCCAAGCTAAAATTTTGTATTAGCTAAGGCTAGTCCTGCAATTTTAGCTTAAAATTTCTGAAGCTAATATTAGTGACTAAAAACAGCTTTATAGATGGGATTTGGTATAATTAAGTATTTGTTGGGCGAAAAAATGCAAATATATTTTCCTACGCAAAATGATTATCTGTAATATTATGGTTAAGTAAAGTGGGCTTTAATATCTAAATAGATTGCTTTTAGCCTCCACCAACAAACTCTACTATTTCAATGTAGTCCTTTTCTTTTAATATAGTTAATTTGTAATCTTCTATGGGGATAATTTCTTGATTAAGTTCAACAGCTACTTTTTGTGCTGATAGTGCAAATTCTGTTAATAAATTTGCAATTGTCATTTTGTCGCTAATATTTATTTTTTCACCATTTAAAGTAATTTGCATATTTAATTAATATCTTATAAGTTTATTACATATTAGTTAGGATTAGTGTTAATGCAAGAATTGCTTGAAACCTTAAATAGTTTTATTTTAGCCGGAGTTGATGAAGTAACTGATGATAATCCGCGCAATCTTTTGCAGGAACAAGCAAAAAATAATATTATAAAACAAAATTTTATACCCAAAAATCAGTCTAACCAAACTCTAAATATTAATAAGGAGGATTTAATTTGTGCGGCAAAATCTACCAATTATTTAGTAGCTGAAGCTCAGAAAATTGCTGCTAAAGCACAAAACTTAAGTGAGCTAAAAGAAATAATTGCTAATTTTGATGGTTGTGCATTAGCAAAAACAGCAAAAAATTTGGTTTTTGCAGATGGTAATGAAAATAGTGATTTAGTTATAATAGGTGAAGCACCAGGTGCTGCAGAAGATGAACAGGCCATACCTTTTTGTGGTATAAGTGGACAATTACTTGATGATATTTTTCGAGCTATTGCCAGAAATAGAAAAAATAATATATATATAACTAATAGCATATTTTGGCGTCCACCTGGCAATAGAAGACCTACAGTAGAAGAAATAGCTATTTGCAGGCCTTTCGTGGAAAAGCATATAGCCCTAAAAAACCCCAAGCTAATTGTGTTAGTAGGTAGCACAGCTGTAAATTCAATATTACCGGAAGTGCAAGAAACTATTTCTAAAATTAGAGGCAGCTTTATGAAATATAAAAATCCTTATTTAGCCGAGCCAATAGATATAACTGCAATTTTTCATCCTTCTTATTTATTAAGACAGCCAGGAAAAAAAGCAGAAATGTGGGATGATATGTTGAAAATCAGAAAATTTTTACAGGGTTAAATTATGTTTATCGAGATTATTGGTTATATAGCAGCTATTTTAACCACCTTTAGTTTTTTGCCTCAAGCGCTTAAGATTGTCAGAACTAAAGATACTCATTCTATTTCGCTAAAAATGTATTTGATGTTTACTAGTGGTGTGTTTGCCTGGCTTATCTATGGTTTGTTGCAAGGCTTAATGCAAATTATAATAGCAAATTTTATTACTTTTTTACTTTCTGGAGCTATTTTAGTAATGAAATTAAAAAACCAAAAGCAAGAAAAACTCAATGATTAGAGTCTTTTTAGTAAAGTTAAATATTTGACAAATTTAGGTTTTTAGCTTAGATTCACCCTAACTTTTAGGATAAGTATGCGCATTATTGAAAAAAAAACCAAAATCATTGAAGATTATAAAGTAAAAGATCTTAATTTAGCAGTAGATGGGCGCAAAGCCATTCAGCTTGCTGAAAAGGAAATGCCGGGCTTAATGGCTCTTAGACAAGAATATAAAAATAAATTTCCACTAAAAGGTGCTAATATTATTGGTTGTTTACATATGACAGTAGAGACTGCCGTGTTAATAGAAACCCTAATTGAGTTAGGAGCTAAAGTAAGGTGGAGCTCATGTAATGTTTTTTCAACGCAAGATCATGCAGCAGCTGCAATAGCTGCAGCTGGTATTCCAGTTTTCGCTTGGAAAGGCGAAACTGAAGCAGAATATACTTGGTGTATTAAACAAACAATTATTGCAGAGGGGTGGCAGCCAAATTTATTACTAGATGACGGCGGAGATTTAACTAAAATAATACATACAGAATATCCAGAATTATTAGCACAAATTAAAGGTGTATCAGAAGAGACCACAACAGGTGTAAATCGTTTGTATGAAATGGTTAAAGCAAATAAATTAAAGATTCCAGCAATCAATGTTAATGATTCAGTAACTAAGTCAAAATTTGATAATTTATATGGGTGTAAAGAGTCTTTAATTGATGGTTTAAAAAGAGCGACTGATATAATGTTAGCTGGTAAAGTAGCGGTAGTTTGTGGTTATGGTGATGTTGGTAAAGGTTGTGCTAAGGCTTTATCCAATCAAGGTGCTAGGGTTATTGTTACAGAAATTGATCCAATTTGTGCACTGCAAGCTGCAATGGAGGGTTACCAGGTAACTACTCTAGAAGAGGTGGTAACAGAAGCAGATTTATTTGTGACTACTACGGGTAATAAAGATATCGTTAGATTTGTCCATATGCAGCAAATGAAAGATGCAGCTATAATTTGTAATATTGGACATTTTGACAATGAAATTCAGGTTGCTGAATTAGCAAATTTAAAGAAAAACAATATTAAGCCGCAAGTTGATGAAATTGAGTTTGCAGATGGTAAAAAAATTATTTTATTAGCAGAAGGTAGGTTGGTAAATTTGGGTTGTGCCACTGGGCATTCAGCTTTTGTAATGAGTACGTCATTTACGAATCAAGTAATAGCCCAAATAGAATTATATAATAATAGCGGAGATTATAAAAATAAATTATATATTTTGCCTAAGAAGTTAGATGAAAAAGTAGCAAGGTTACATTTAGATAAGTTAGGTGTCAAATTAACTAAATTAACTAAAGAGCAGGCTGACTATATAGGTGTAGATATAAATGGTCCATATAAACCAGAACATTACAGATATTAACTTAGATGACACAAAGTAACATTAGTTTAAAGCAAGCAGAGCAAGATAGTTTATATTTAGCTGGGCGTGAGTATAAATCTCGCTTAATCATAGGAACTGGAAAATATAAGTCATTTGCTGAGAACGCTGAGGCTCTAGAAAATTCAGGGGCAGAGATTATAACTGTGGCTTTAAGAAGAGTAAATATTTTGAAAAAATCTGAGCCCAAGTTGCAAGATTTTATAGATCCTAAAAAATATACATATTTGCCTAATACAGCGGGCTGCTATTCCGCATCTGAGGCGGTTAGAACTTTAAGATTAGCACGTGAAGCTGGTGGTTGGAATTTAGTGAAATTAGAGGTTATTGGTGATCAAAAAACTTTATATCCTGATATGACAGAAACTTTTTTAGCTGCACAAGAGTTAATTAAAGATGGTTTTGAAGTGATGGTTTATTGTACAGATGATCCATTATTTGCCCGTAAATTAGAGGATATAGGTTGTGTAGCTATTATGCCCCTTGCTGCACCAATTGGCTCTGGTTTGGGTATACAAAATAAAGTTAATATTAGAATTATAATTGAAAATGCAAAAGTGCCAATTTTAGTAGATGCTGGTGTGGGCACTGCTTCTGATGCAACTATAGCAATGGAATTAGGTTGTGCTGGTGTATTAATGAACACCGCTATAGCAGAAGCGCAAAATCCAGCTTTGATGGCAACAGCAATGAAACATGCAATTATGGCGGGTCGCCAAGCATTTTTGGCTGGTCCTATGCAAAAAAGACTATATGCTGATCCTTCTTCACCTGTGACTGGCTTAATAGGAAGCTTATAATTTATGGAGTTAAAATTGCAGAATAAAAATAGGTTTATAGATGGGATTTGGTATAATCCCTAAAATTCAGCAATTAACCTTTATTTAGCCCAGGATGATGGTTACCACTTTCTGCAATTCTGTTAGTCCATTTTTCACTTCTGCATTCTTCTTGAGCTATCTCGGAATTTGAATTAGTTTTTGGATCTGGAGTTTTTTGCCTTATTAAATCTTTCATAGCATCTCTTTGTGCTAGTATATTGGGGTTTAAATTAGCTACGTTATTTCGCAGAGTTTGAATTATTTTTATCTGGTTCTGTTGCTCTTTATTAGCTCCTTTATTTAGTAATAGTTCTAC
>CAXPEK010000065.1:0-2299 GCA_964216065.1 Candidatus Actinomarina sp. | reverse complement strand
ATCTGAACTATCTTTTATATTGAACCTTACTGGGAATATGCTAGTAAACCAACCCACACTGTTGCTTAAGTTGATATCGTTAAAAATTTCTTCTCTTCCGTGACTTTCTATATCAATTGTCACGCTTGTTGTGCCACTCCATGTAGCATATGCTATGTTGAAAGCGGTTAGTAAGAAATCATTAATTTCAGTATTATATTTTTTATGTATTTGCTGTTTTTTGGTAATTAAATCAGTTTGAAATACATAGTTGTAATTTTCAGTATCTGCATATGTTGCATAAACAGTTTCACTGCTCCTATCTATTTGTTTGACCCAAAATTTTATCTCAGATTGTGCTGCTTCTGAATATGCATAATTGGATAATTTATTTGACCATTCGCGAAAAGAGCTGGTTTTAGTAGGGATTTCTGTAGTTTGATTAGTTATTAACTTACTAAAATCTTCTAAAATTATTCTCCATGATACTGTGTCAACAACAAGATGGTGAGCTACAAAATATAAATAAATTTTACCTTTGAAGTTAATTTTAGTGCATTTAAAAACAGGGCCATTTTTTATGTTTAAACTTGCTTCTATTTTGCTTAAAATCTCTTTAAATTTGCTAGCTGTAGTATTTTTAGGTATCTTTAATTCAACAAAATCTACTTGTGTATTTTTACTGTAAAATTGCTCCCATATGTTATTAATGAATTTATATCTTAGTCTCAAACTATCATGTTTGCATATGATGTGATTTAGGATATTTTGTAATTTTTGAGTCTTAATATCCTGTTTTAATTCTATAGTTATGGATTGATTAAATAAATTATAATTAATGTTTTCATGAGCAAAAAAAGACTTCTGAATAGGTAATAACTTTACCAAACCCGATAGTAAACCTTGCTCGGCTCTATTAGTAGAAATATTTTTTGAGTAAGTAACATAATTAGCTAAACTATTTATTGTTTGATGTTTAAAAAAGTCCTTAATTGAAATATGCAAATTATACTCTTTGGCTTTTGTAATAATTTGCATAGATTTTATTGAGTCACCACCAAGATGAAAATAATTATCATCTAGATTAATATCACTAATATTTAACACTTCTTCCCAAATCTTTTTAAGCGTTATTTCTGTATTGTTTATTAAGCTTGTTTTAATGGTGCTTGTTTTAAGAGGCAGGTTATATGTTTCGTAGTATTTTCGATCTTTTTTGCCATTAATGGTTAGAGGTATTTGGCTAACTCTTATGAATAAAGCAGGTATCATGTAATAAGGCAAATTACTCCGTGCGTAGCTATTAATATCTTGGTTTCTGAGAGATTTTTTGGCTTTATAAAAACAAATTAATCTTTTTTGTTGCTTGTTATTTTGCAAAATAACTAAACTATCTTGAATCGAATGATATTTATTTAGGGTGTTTTCTATCTCAGCAGGTTCTATTCTATATCCTCTTAACTTAATCTGCTCATCTACTCTCTCAACAAATTCAAGATTACCATTATCTAGAGTTTTTACTAAATCACCTGTTTTATATAATTTTTCTAAGGCTAAATTTGGTAAAGAAATAAAGTTTTGCTTAGTTAGTAATTTATTATTTAAATAACCACCAGATACTGCTAAATCTGAGATATATAATTCTCCAATTTCGCCTTTGTTAACATGGTGGTAATTTTCATTTAGCACATATAATTTAGTCCCAGAAATTGCTTTGCCAATAGGTAGTGAATTGCCATAACAAAAATTATTAACTTCATAAAATGTTGAGAACACACAGCATTCAGTTGGACCATAAACATGTATTATTTTACGTGGTCCTAAAATCTTATATGCTTTGTTAAGATGTTCAATTGAACTTTTTTCTCCCCCAAAAAGAACTTTTCTAAGGCCAGTTAATACTCTAGGATTCAAATCAATTATAGCATTAAATAATGCAGTGGTGATAAAGCTAACAGATATTTTTTGTTCTGTAATTATTTTACTTAATTTGGCAAAATTTGTAATATCATTTTCATCAATGAGTGTTAATGTAGCACCATTACATAATGATATAAAAATATCAAAAATTGAACCATCAAAAGCATAATTAGCTAATTGTAGTACATTATCAGAGCTATCTAGATTTATATAATTTGTTTTATAACAAATTCTAGCGATGTTATAATGTTTGACTATAACACCTTTAGGATTCCCTGTAGAACCAGAAGTGTAAATTATATATGCAATATTTTCTATATTTTGTGTATTTAATGTGATGGAATCATCATTATTATAGTTTAAAATATTATCGTTTAATTTAATAATTTTTTGTTGACTA
>CAXPEK010000064.1:0-6269 GCA_964216065.1 Candidatus Actinomarina sp. | reverse complement strand
CACCTGTATTTCTTTGCTTAGTTTAATTGATTTTGCTGAACGCTCAAAAATCCCACCTCCCTTAGAAATTAACTTCTGATCATAATCAGACCAGCTAGATCGAGGTAACTTAAATAACCTTTCCCTTTCTTGGTAAGATTTAAGATTATCGGGCTTAGGATCAATAAAAATATGCATATGGTTAAATGCCGCCACTAAATTTATTTTTTTAGATAACAACATACCATTACCAAATACATCACCAGACATATCACCAATAGCTACCACGCTAAATTCAGATTGCAAAATATTAATACCTAGCTCATAAAAATGCCTAGTTACCGATACCCATGCCCCCTTAGCAGTTATACCCATTTTTTTGTGATCATAACCATGTGAGCCACCAGATGCAAATGCATCTCCTAACCAAAAATTATAGTCCTGGGAAACTTGATTAGCTATATCAGAAAATGTAGCAGTACCCTTATCAGCTGCAACCACTAAATAAGGATCATCTTGATCATATCGCACCACATTATCTGGTGTTACAATCTTACCTGCAATGATATTATCTGTAACATCAAGCAAACCAGATAAAAAGGTTTTATATGCAGTGATTCCTTCTTGCATGAACTCTTCACGCGATAATTTAGCAAGCTTTTTCTTTAATACAAAACCACCCTTTGATCCTGTTGGAACTATAACTGCATTCTTGGTCATTTGTGCCTTAACTAAACCATGAATTTCCGTTCTAAAATCTTCGGTACGGTCAGACCATCTTAAACCACCTCTAGAAACTTTTCCTCCTCGTAAATGAATAGCCTCCATAGTTGGAGAATAGACATAAATCTCAGCATAAGGTTTAGGCAAAGGTATATCGTCTATATCTTTTGAAGATAATTTAAGAGCTATATATTCCTTATATTTATTATCTTTAATTTGAAAAAAATTAGTTCTTAAAGTAGCATTTATTAATTCGAGAAATCTTCTCAATACCGCATCTTCAGCTAAGTTGGTAACTTTAGCCATCATCTCTATTATTTGATCTTGTAATATAGCAACTTGCTGCAAATCATGGTGCAAGAATTTATTATAAAATAAATCAACAAACAACCTAACCATTAGAGCATTCTTATGCAAAGCTTCAGCAACAAATTCTGAACCATAAGCAAAGTTAGTTTGTTTAATATAACGGCTATATGATCTTATCAGAGATACTTCTCGAGCTGTGATATTAGCAGCTAGAACCAGTTGGTTCAAACTATCATTTTCCACTATATTAAGCCAAGATTTTAAAATAGCATCTTCAAAAACTTCTCTAATATTCTCAAATTCTTCTCTAGAAAAATTAGTAATGCTAATTTTAAAATTATGTAACCAAATAATTTTATCGCTAGCTTCTAATTTAGGTGAGATTCTAAAAGTATGCTATTCTATTACTTCTAAACCAAAATTTTCTAGAATTGGCATTATCTCAGAAAGAGAAATTTGCTGATCATGACTATAAATTTTAAGGTAATATCTGCTATCTATGGTATGGTGCTGAAGCAATTTGATCAAAGGATGCTTAGCCTCTAATAAATCATCAATTACTCTAATATCTTGAGCTGCATCATTTTGAGAAAAATGCTCAATATAAGAAAGTGAAAAAGCATTCTTATATGTATTAAATAAAGAACTTGCTTTAGCCTTACTAAATAGCACATCTAACTTAGCCGATAATTTTTCACACCATGGTGTTGATAAATCTAATATTTCTTTTTCGATTTTTTGATAATCAATTTTCTTCGGCACTATCGATCTAATACGCACAATAAAATTAACTCTTGCTAAAATAGATTCGGAAATCTGCGTATAATGGGCTGTAACCTCACCCTCAAACTCGCGAGCTAATACATTCTGGATTTTCTCTCTAATTCCTGAGCTAAAATTCTTTTTAGGAACATAGCAGGTAACACTAGCAAAGCGTCCAAACTTATCTTTACGAGCAAATAACTTAGAAACCGCCCTACCCGCTATTGATACTATACCCATAGCAGTTTCAAATAATTCCTCTTGATTAATTTGAAATAATTCTTCTCTAGGATAGGCAGCCAATACAGAGACTAACTCTTTACCATTATGACCACTAAGATCAAAACCAGACTGACTTATAACCTTCTCTATTTTTTTTCTAATGATAGGTATTCTTTTAGCATTTTGATAGAATACTATAGAGGTAAACAAACCAAAAAATCTATATTCTCCTATTAGATGACCATCACTTGCATATTTTTTAACTCTTATCACATCCAAGTGAGTTGGCCGGTGAATCAATGATTTATTCTCTGATTTAGTAATTTCTATGAGCGAGCTTTCAAAATTTGATGTATCTAATAAATCTTTTCTTATCACCTTTAAATCATCAGGATCATATAATTTCAAAATACCCAATTTACTATCAGCAAAAGACTTAAAATAAGCGTTTTTTTTATCTAACTTTACACTATATTCGGCATAGCCTAGAAAAACAAAAGCATTATCTTCAATCCAATCAATAAAGGCTAAAGATTCAGATAAATCATCTTTATGCAATGTTAAATTAAAATCTTTAATGTGATTTCTAACCTCATTTAGCTTATCTAAAACTTTGTGCCAATCTGCTACTGCCTGCTGCACTAAACTTAATACATATTTTAATCTTTCTAGTAAAATCTTAATATCCGCCTCAGAACCTAGCTTCGAAATTTGTATATGTATCACAGATTCGAACTTAACCCCAGGTGCATCGTGAGATTCAGTGAAAATCTTTTTTAACCTACCCTTACTATCTCTTTCTAAACAAATAACCCGATTTATAATTCTTTCTACCGCATAACCTTGTTTAGTAATTTCTGCAGTTATACTATCAACTATAAAAGGCGTATCTCTAGCTACAAATTCTATAATACTATATTTATCTCCTAAATTAGAACCTTCCTCTGGAGTAAAAACATTAATCTTATTTTGCTCTTCTTGCCTAATTTGCAAAAAATCAAAGCTAGACTTAACTACATGGTACAAATAATCATAATCTTGATTTAAAAAATCATCATTAGTTATTTTACTGTAAAATAATTTTGTAAAAATTTTTAGATTATCATCTTTAGCTATGACATCTATTTTATTTTTTATAAGATCTGCAATTTTTTTATCTATATCCTTAATTGATCTCAGGGTCATTTTATTCCTCTAGCAATTACACCACTTCTTTATTTACACAGATATTTATAGAAATTAGCCCATGATGTAAAGCAGTTATTTATTAATTGCGATAATTATAATATATTTACAATATATCCGTTAATCTCATCATCTAATTTCTCAATAGAAATATAAACTGACAGCTTCACTTTGACCCCACTAATATTAACCACAAGATCTTGGTGCACAAAACCATCTGGGCTGATATGTAGCCTATCTATAAGACAAGACAACTCCGGTAATAATACTAACAAATCTATATTAGTTAAAGTTTTGTCTTTAAATAAAGCTTTTGCTGACTTATTAAATAACTTAACTTTTTTATTCACATCTAAAACAAAAATTGCCACTGGCATATTGCCTAAAACCACTTCTAAAAATTGCTTTTTAGCACTTATTATTTGATTAGATAAATTTAAATCACTATTTTTATGACCCAATAATTTAACCATATGGTTAAAAGACCTAATGAGCACCCCTATCTCTTCTGATTTAGAGCTGTTTTTAATACGAATATTATATCTTCCTTGCGATACTTTTCTGATAGCCAAAACCATATCTACTAAAGGTAAAAATATTCTTGATGAATAATTAAAAGCAAGCAATATAACCGATAATATTATTAAAATAATAATAAAACAAAATATTATAATAGACTGAGACTTAACTTTACCAATATTAGCTTTAAGTTTTTTATAGTTAGAGTTAGCATCTTGTGCATTTTTTACATGACCAACAACCTTATCGCTTATTAACCTTCCTACCATAATATAAGTTTTCGGCATGGTGCCAACCTCTACTATGGCTCTAACATAATTATCATCAGCACCTAAAATAACACTATAACCTAACTCATTTGGTTTGTACTGATCTTTAAAATCAAAATTTTCTACCGATGGAAAAAATGAAAAAGCAGTCTTAGCCAAGATTTTAATACTATTGTCATCATTATTATACATAAATATAACAGCTTCTGTAACTGATAAATTAGCTGCTTTACCTGAAAAAATATGATCAAATTGTGCTGGCTCCAGCAAAATTTTAGTAGTATTTTGTTCTACAAATTTTTTAATTTGAAATAAATCACCAATAATTGCCTTCTGCTGCTCTGCTATATAAATTTCACTAATCGCCAAAGACTCGTTTAAAGCATGATCTACAATACCACTAAACCAACTTTTGGAGCTAAAATGAAAAAAATAAGCAGAAAAAATCAACACTATAAAAACTGGTAATATACAAATTGAACTAAAAAATAGGATGATTTTTGTTTGAAATTTGAAAACAAATAGATCCTTTTTTTTAACCCATAATAACCTTCTAGCCTTTATTGCTAAATATCCTAAAATTAAGCATACATTGATAATATCTAAGATAATTAGCCATTCTGGAAATTTTTGTGCTAAATCATCTACAGATGAAGTAGTTATTAAATAAGAAAAATTAACTATGCCTAGTAAAATAGTTACTATGATTAGCGATATTCTTGGACTACCTAGTAAGGTGGTAGTTTTTTTTAATAAATTAGCTAGTTTATTCATTCATAATTACATATATGATAAAATCTATGTTATTTACTAATTTAGTCAATAAAAATAACCTAAATCACTAAATATTAAATTGTAAATCTATTAGTTTTTTATAAAAACCACTTTTTTGGTATAGTTTTTCATGTGTACCAGATTCAATGATTTTACCTTCATCTAATACAAAAATATGATCAGCATCTTTTACGGTTGATAATCTATGTGCAATGATGATTATAGTTTTAGTTTTTTGCTCATTAGCGAAGATCTTTTGCAAATATTGTTCATTTTCACTATCTAAGTTACTAGTAGGCTCATCTAATAAAATAATATCTGAATTACGCAAAAAAGCCCTAGCAATTGCTAACCTTTGTTTTTCTCCTGATGAAATTCTAATTCCTTTTTCACCAATATAACTATCATATTGTTCTGGTAATTGCTTAATAAAATTATCTGCTTTTGCCATAATAGCGGCTTGAGTCATTTCTTGCATTGTGGCATTTTGCTTAGCAAATAACAAATTATCTTTTACTGAAGTAGAAAATAAAAAGCTATCTTGTGGTACTAGAGCAAATATTTGACGCAAATCATTTAGCTTATAAGCTTTAATATTTTTACCATTCAACAAAATTTCACCTTGATCTACATCATAAAATCTCTGTAATAATTCTAAGATTGTAGTTTTCCCCGCTCCGCTCTTTCCAACTAAAGCAACAACTTCACCAGCTTTAATTTTTAGATTTATATTATTAATTGCCCTAATTTTTCTCGAAGGATAAACAAATGATACTTGTTTAAATTCTAGATTTTTAAATTTGTTTAAAGGCTCATTACCCTCAATAAGGGAACTTTTCTCTTCTAATATAGCAAATAATCTAGTGGTTGCTCCTTGGGCTTTCTGAATATTACCAAATACTTCACTCATGGCCGCAAATGATCCAGTCATTAAAATAGTATAAAATAAAAATGCCGAAAATTCTCCAGCCGTTAACTCTCCAGCAAAGACTTTTACTCCTCCCTGATATAATATAACTGCGACACCAGCAAAAACAATTATTACAACAGTAACAGTTAATAATGACCGGAGTAATATTCTTAATTTAGCAATAATTAAGCTACTTTTAATGGCCTCATTAAATTTACTTTTGGCCTGAGCTTCATGCGTATATGATTGAACTAGTTTTACCAGTGAAATATGCTCTTCTAATACACATAATAAATCGGCTTGTCTATCTTGTGCTATTTTAGAAATTTCTTTTAATCTTTTACCAAGTAATAATAAGGGAAAAATTACTAATGGTATCAAAGCAAAAACTATTAAAGTTAACTTAAAGTTTAAATAAAGCAAAATCAGCAAACAGCCAAAGAACATCATGCTATTACGCAAAAAAATTGAGATACTAGATGATATTGTTGTCTGTAAAATTGCCAAATCATTAGTAATATGCGAGATTAATTCACCAACTTTATTTTTGGCAAAAAATTCTGGAGTTAGACCAATAAGATGGTTGAATAAGTCAGTTTTAATATCTGAAATTACCT
>CAXPEK010000063.1:0-5117 GCA_964216065.1 Candidatus Actinomarina sp. | reverse complement strand
GACTTTTCAAACAATTCATCATTCCTCAAGGCTGCAATTTTTGACATATAGACAACTCAGTTATGTTAAAACACAATCTTAACTCAATATTGTTATATGGTCAATCATAAATTGAAAATAGTATAATTCAAAATTTTAGCTTGAAATTTATAGGGTTAAAATTGAAGAATAAAAATAGGTTTATAGATGGGATTTGGTATAAAATAAATTTTGCTTTACTATCATCACACAAGTTTAAATGTAAAAAGTTGACTAGTTATAAATAGCAGATTATGTTCTAGCCATAAAAAAAATGCATATGACAAATAAACCAAATATAGAAGAAGCCAAACAAGCAGTAAAAATTTTGCTTTCTTGGGCAGGAGATAACCCAGAAAGAGAAGGGTTAAAAGATACACCTAAACGAGTAGCAGAGGCATTTAAAGAATATTTTTCTGGCTATAATTTTGATGCTAAGCAAATATTATCTACTACTTTTGAAGAAATAGAAGGTTATGATGATATAGTATTATTAAAAAATATGCGCTTTGAATCACATTGTGAGCATCATATCGCTCCAATTATTGGTATTGCTCATATTGCCTATATTCCAAATAAAAAAGTAGTAGGAATAAGCAAATTAGCTCGTTTACTTGATGTTTATGCTAAGAGATTACAAACTCAAGAAACAATGACATCACAAATTGCTAATACTATTGAAGACACACTAAAACCTCAAGGTGTAGCAGTATTAATTGATGCAGAGCATCAATGCATGACGGCAAGAGGAGCCCATAAGCCAGGTACTACTACCATTACATCTACTTTCACTGGTATATTTAAAACAGATAAATCTTTGGAAGAGAAATTCTATAATATGATTAAATTTTAGTTAATTATTTTAAGAACTTCACTGATATTGCTAACTATATAGTCAGCACCTGCATCCAGTAATTTTTTTGTTCTTCTTTCGGTTATAATAGCGGTACCTACAAAGCCAATCACTTGCATGCCAGCCGCTTTTGCCGCTCTAACACCAGCTTCACTATCTTCGATAACTATTGCTTTATTTGCAGCACATGTAAATTTTTTAGCTGCACGCAAAAACATATCAGGTGCAGGTTTAGGTTGTTCGGTGATAGAACGAGTAAAAATATTATCTATACCAAAAAAAGACAGCAGATTATTCTGCTCTAATGTAGCAATAACACTTTCTCTTTCACCATTTGAAACCACGCATTTATCGATATTTATTTGCCTTAACACATGTTCAGCATTTTCAACTGCTCTAATCTCAGAACGTAGAAATGCAGCATTTTCTATTATCGCTTCAATAAAAGCTTGCTCGTCAATATTAGCTCCATTCTCAGCATTTAAAATCTTAATAATTTGCTCAGAACCCAAACCTCTAAATTTTTGCAGGCAAATATCTGTAGTATAGCCAGTTAAACCAATTTTTTTAGTAGCATTTGAGATAGCCTTATTATTAATTTCTTCACTAACTACTAGAGTGCCATCACAGTCAAATATCACCAAATTATATTTAGCCATATTATTTTTTCTTATTATTTATCAGCTCAATAGCTTCTGCTAGAGTTAGCTCTTCAGCAACCATGTTTTTAGGTATCGCAATATTTTTTTTACCATATTTAATATATGGTCCATACTTTCCCTTTAAAATTTTTACTTCCTGCTTAGAGTCAGGGTGTTCTCCTAGAATTTTAGCCTCATTATTAGGCTTTTTACTCTGTGCCATCACCTCTAAAGCCCGCTCTAATTCTAAATTAAATAAGTCTTCATTAGAAATTGAATAAAATATTTTATTAGATAATAAATAAGGACCAAATTTACCATTATTTACAATAATTTCTTGGTTATTCGCAGGATTTATACCAATTTTTCTCGGCAAAGAAATGATTTTTTTAGCTAAAGTAAAATCTAACTCAGCAATATTAAGATGTTTAGGTATAGCTGATCTTTTTACTTTACCATCTTGTTCATGCTCTAAATAGTGACCATATGGACCTTTTTTTAATAATAACTCTTGGCCATCTGCCATAGTGCCTATAACTTGATTAGTATTTTCTTCGCTAGTTAAATTATCACCAATTTGTTTAGTAAATTTACAATCTGGGTAAGCTGAACAAGCAATAAATGCACCAAATTTACCCATACGCAAAGATAGTTCACCTTTAGTACATACAGGACATTTTCTAGCCTCTGCACCTTCACCAAAATAGTGATAAGCTAAGGAATCCGTAATTTTCTGTGCAATTTCAAGCGGATCCCTATCTCCAGTTTTAGCACAAATTTTTTCAAAACCTTGCCAAAAATTATTTAAAAACTCTTTCCAATTAATCTTGCCATTGGAAATATCATCTAAACCCTCCTCTAATTTAGCAGTAAAATCATACCCAAAATATTGCTCAAAAAATTCTACCAAAAACGCTGTAACTAACATACCACGTTCTTCTGGATAAAATCTTTTCTGCTCTATTTTAGCATAATTTCGATCAACTAAAATTGATATAATTGATGCATATGTTGAAGGACGACCTATTGCTAATTCTTCTAAAGACTTTACTAAACTTGCCTCATTATATCTAGGAGGAGGCTCAGTAAAATGCTGTTTAGTTATAATTTTAGCTAAAGCTAATTTATTCCCTATTTGCAATTCAGGCAGCAAATCCTTCACTTCATCTGTTTTACCGTAAACTTCTGTAAAACCAGTAAAAGTTATCACTGTTCCTGTAGCTCTAAAAGTAAATTCTTGATCTTCTGCTACTATTTCAATAGCAGTTTGCAGAGATTCTTGTGCTGCCATTTGTGAAGCTATAGTTCTACTCCAAATAAGCTGATATAATTTTAATTGTTCATCAGATAAATATGAGGCTAATTTTTCAGGAGTTAAACTGACATCTGTAGGTCTTATTGCTTCATGAGCTTCTTGAGCATTCTTAACTTTATTTTTATAAATACGCTCTTTAACAGCCAAATATTTTTGGCCATATTGCTCATTAATAAAAGCTCTAATCTTAGTTATACCCTCTTTAGATATAGTAACACCATCTGTTCTCATATAGGTTATTAAACCATTCGTCTCACCATTAATTGCTATACCTTCATAAAGTTTTTGCGCTATTTGCATAGTTCTTTTAGTGGTAAAGCCTAACTTAATAGCAGCATCTTGTTGCAAAGTAGAAGTAGTAAATGGAGCATAGGGATTACGCTGGATATTTTTTGCTTTAATAGAAGCTACTTGATATTTTTTTTTGCTAATTTCTGCTTCTAGCTTTTTAGCTTGCTGTTCATCTTTAAGAGAAAATTTAGTTAATTTTTCTCCTGCTACAGCAATTAATTTAGCCTCAAAATTACTTTTCTGCTCTGGGCTAAACTCACCTTTAATACTCCAATATTCAACTGCTTTAAATTTTTCAATTTCTTGCTCTCTTTCACAAATTAGTCTTAAAGCCACTGACTGCACTCTACCCGCTGATTTACTTCCCGGCAATTTACGCCATAAAATAGGTGATAAAGTAAAACCTACTAAATAATCTAAAACCCTTCTAGCTTGCTGAGCATCAACTAAATCAACATCTATCTGCCTAGGATTATTAATTGCCTTAATTATTGCTGACTTAGTAATTTCATTAAAGGCCACTCTCTCGATAATAATATCTTTAGGTAATTTGCGCTTTTCCTTCAATGCTTCAATTATATGCCATGATATAGACTCTCCTTCACGATCTGGATCCGTAGCTAAAATAATTTTTTTAGCTTTTTTTACTGCTTCAGTGATTGCCTTTAGTTGTTTTTCTGAATTTTTATCTACTTGGTAAATTAAAGCAAAATCATTTTTAGGATCAACAGAACCTGCTTTTGAAGGTAAATCTCTAACATGACCATAAGAAGCTAAAACTTTATAATCATTGCCTAAATACTTGTTTATAGTACTTGCTTTGGCTGGTGACTCAACTATTACTAAATTCATGATAATTCTTTATTAGTTTTTAACATTGCTACAAAAATCAATTTGTCAATTAATTAATTTACCCCGCTCTTTTATATATCTTACCATATTCATCTTGATAAATAAAATCTTGCAGCTCTAATTCTGCTAAAATTTTATTTAATGATGTTGCTAATAACCTAGTTTGGTCAATTATATCATCATATTCAACTCCTTCAACTGTAATATAATTTAGAATTTCTTGGTGAGATTTTGCGATATTATGGGTAGCAGAATTTTCTACAGCTTGATCTTTCGCCTCCTGATCAGAATTTGCTAGGTTATTTTTACATAGCTTCTGATTTAAAGATTCTATAATTTCTGGAAAATCTAAAAGCATAATAGCACCATCTTTAATTAATTTATTAGTTCCCATAACCTTATAATCATAAGGATGACCAGGTACAGCAAATATTTCTTTACCATAATTTAAAGCAAATTTTGCAGTAGTAAGAGAGCCAGAATTTAATTTTGCCTCAATAATTACAACTAGCTCCGCTAAAGCTGCAATAATTCTATTACGCTTAGGAAAATTCATTTTATGTGGCTCCATATTAAGTGGATATTCTGAAACTATTAATTGGTTTTCTGCCAAATTATGCATTAATGATTTATGCTCTCTAGGATAACATTTTTGTAATCCAGTTCCGATAATTGCTATAGTTTTCTGAGAATTTATATGCGCAACACTATCTATACCTCTGGCCATACCAGAAACAATAACTAAATCATAGCAATTCAAGTAATTACATAAATTTTCCACCAATTTTATATTAGTTATATTAGGTGTTCTAGAGCCAATAATTGCTATTATATTTTGTTGTAAATAATTTAAATTACCCCAACCATAAAATATAAGCGGAAAATCTGGGATATTTTTTAATGATTGTGGATAAAATTGAGAATAAAAGGAAATAATCTCAATATTGTTACTATTAATAAAATTATAATCATGCAGAATTTGAGCACTGTCAATTTTACACAACTCATTTTTCACTGGTTTTAGTGATAGAAAACCATCTAAATCATTAACTTCATTGCATAGCTTGCGCAATTTATTAATTGCCTTATTAGGTAAATATGATAATTTTATCAAGTCATAATAATGTGTCTTCTTATGCAAAATAAC
>CAXPEK010000062.1:0-6508 GCA_964216065.1 Candidatus Actinomarina sp. | reverse complement strand
AAGATGTAAAAGAAAGACGCGGTGAGCGTCGAGAAAATATGCAAGAAAGACGCGGTGAACGCCGAGAAAATATACAAGAAAGACGTGGTGAGCGTCGAGACAATGTAATAGAAAGGCGTGGTGAACGTCGAGAAAATATGCAAGAGAAACGCAGCGAGCGTAGTGAGCAACGTAAAGATTTAAGAAGTAAAGCTAGGCAAGAGATGGAAAGTTTAAGAAATGATTATAAAAAACAAAGATCTGATTTGAAAGCAGATTTTAAAAAAAAAGCGTTAAAAATGGAGGAGGAGGTTCTGCAAAAAAAAATAAAAATAAAAGAAAAATATCTAAATGAAGTAGATGATCTAGATTGGTAAGATCATTACTATCTATTGATAGTTTCTTGCTCTTACAGTTTTTAGTTAATAAATAACTAAATTTTAGAGGTAGACTTCAAATTATGAGCATGGTGGAGTTAACGGGAGTTGAACCCGTGACCTCTTGCATGCCATGCAAGCGCTCTACCAGCTGAGCTATAACCCCTAAACAGCAAGATAATATAATTGACTATCAGCTATTTGGCAAGATTTCATCTGAAAATATTAGTTTAGCGATAGTTATACGAAATCTCCTCTATGAACCTATGTTTATTCTTCAATTTTAATTCCATAAATTCCAAGCTAAAATTTTGCATTAGCTAAGGCTAGTCCTGCAATTTTAGCTTAAAATTTCTGAAGCTAATATTATTAACTAAAAACAGCTTTATAGATGGGATTTGGTATAATTATAAAATAAATTAGGAAAATCTTTAAATTACTTTATTTTATTTTTAAGTTATTGATAGGTAATTTGTTTTGTCATAGATGTTAGTCTCTAACTTAAAATTAATATCTATGAAAAAAATACTTTCAATTCTTGGTTTAGCTATGGGTTTAACTTCATGCTATAATTACAGTTATACACCAGTCGTACATAGTAATAATTTTAAGTTAAGTGAAATTGACTTTACTCAAGAATTTAAAGTAGGTAAATCTTGCGCTAAGCTAAAAGGTGTTCATTTTGACGGTTCTCGTTCAATTATTGATGCCGCTAAAAATGCTAATATTAAAACTGTAGTTTTTGTCGATCACGAAAAGCAGAAAAAGATTTTTAGTGACCCACTATTTTGTACAATAGTATATGGTAAATAATAATATATTAATTCAAATTGGCGTTTAGTTAAAATAGCTGTTTTTTTTAACATAATTTCTGCTGCTAATTGGTATTATATGTGGTTATTTCTGATTTCTTTGTAACTTTTTGTCTAATTATTTTTGCTGAATCACTGAAATTAAATAATTTAAAATAATTATTTAGCTATATATTTAAAGATAATATATGTAAGGTAAAAATAAATTAGATTGGTTAATATGAAAAAAAAATCATTTCAGAATATTATTGGTAATTTAACTAATTTTTGGCTTGAAAATGGTTGTGTAAATCTTTTTGGTTATGATCAACCCGTGGGGGCAGGAACTTTACATCCTGCTACCGCTTTAAATGTTTTGGCTAAAAATGAGTGGAAAGCCTGTTATGTGCAGCCATCAAGAAGACCAAAAGATGGTAGATATGGTCAAAATCCTAATAGATTACAAATGCATCATCAAATGCAAGTGATTTTAAAGCCAGCTCCTGCTGAAATTCAAGATTTGTACATCGCTTCTTTAAGTGAAATAGGTATAGAGCCGCAAAAACATGATATAAGATTTGTAGAAGATGATTGGGAAAATCCTTCTATTGGAGCTGCTGGACTTGGCTGGGAAGTATGGCTAGATGGTATGGAAATTAGCCAATTTACTTATATGCAACAAATAGGTAACATAGATTGTAAAATTATAGCAGGAGAATTGACTTATGGTCTTGAAAGATTGGCCATGTATATTCAAAAAATTGATAATATCTATGATCTAGCTTGGAACGAAAAGGGAGTTAGTTATGGCGATATTTTTCTTAAGTCAGAGCAAGAATTCTCGGCTTATAATATTGATGAAGCTAATATTGCTGATTTATTTACTGATTTTACTAAAGCGGAAACGGAATGTTTTGCTTTGCTGGCAAAAAAATTAGCTTTGCCAGCTTATGAGCAATGTTTAAAGGCAAGTCATACTTTAAATATGCTAGATGCAAGAAAAGTTATTGGGGTTACTGAAAGAGCAAATTATCTAGCTAGGGTAAGAGAAATGGCGAAAGGTTGTTGTGAGGCAGTGGCTATTTGATTTACATTAAGAAAATTTATGCTTATGTTATAAAAAATTAATAGTGTTTAATTTATGAATTTAACTCTGCTCAAATGTAAAATCCATCGCGCTGTAGTAACTGAAACAGATTTAGAATATAATGGTTCTATTTCGATAGATCAGAATTTATTAGATAAGGCAGGAATTTATAACAATGAAAGGGTAGAGATTTATAATATTACTAATGGTAGTAGGTTTGCTACATATGCTATACCAGCTGCTAGAGGCAGTAATAAAATAGGTATCAATGGTGCTGCGGCTCATTTAACCAATGAGGGTGATTTGGTTATTATTTGTGCTTATGCACAAATGAATGAAAAAGAGGCTAGAGATTTTAAACCCAAGGTTATATTGTTAGATAATAATAATCACATAATTTAAGATGAGTGAGTTAATATTAGAGTTATTTTCTGAAGAGATACCGGCTAAAATTCAAAATAAGTTCATTGCTTCCTTAGAGCCATTTACTGAAAAATATTTTTTAAAATCTGGCTTTATTGGAGATTTTGAGTTTTTAATTACCCCGAGAAGGGTGACAATTTTAGTGCAAAATTTGGTCTATGCTGAAGATGTCAGTAAAAATTTAATCAGAGGTCCTAAAATAAATGCTAATGAACAGGCTATTCAGGGCTTTTTAGCTAAATGCCAATTACAAGATATTAGCAAATTAACAATTCAAGATGTTGGTAAAGAAAAATATTATTTTTATAAGCCAAAATTAAAAAAACAAACTATAGCAGTAGAGCTTACGGTTATAATTAATAAGTTAATTCCTGAAATTGTTAAGTTATGGCCTAAAACTATGCGTTGGAATCAGACTAATGCCAGATGGATTAGACCGCTAAGAAATATTTTATGCTTATATAATCAAGAAATATTAGCAATAAATTATGCAGATTTAAGTGCTAATAATCTTACTTATGGGCATAGATTTTTAGGTGTTAATAAAGCCTTAGAAATTAAGGGCATAGCATCATATAAAAATAAATTAGCTAAAGATTTTGTAGTTTTAAGTCAAATAGAAAGACAAAAGCTTATTTTAACTGATCTAGAAAATTTATGCGCTAAACATAAATTAACTTTGCATCAAGATCAAGATTTGTTGGCTGAAGTTACTGGTTTAGTTGAATATCCAGTAATTTTAATGGGTGAAATAGCACCTAATTTTATGGAGTTGCCAGAAGAAGTATTAATTACTACTTTAAAAAATCATCAAAAATATTTTTGTACGAGAAATTGTGAAGGTAAGCTAGCACCATATTTTATTTTTGTGAGTAATAATAATGCTGCGAGCAATAAGATTATTATTAATGGTAATGAAAGAGTATTAAAAGCTAGGCTTGCTGATGCAGAATTCTTTTATCAAGAAGATTTAAAAAATACTATAAGCAGTAGGTTTAATGATTTAGAAAAAATAATTTTTCATAAAGATATAGGTAATTTAAGGGATCAAAGTGAAGCAAATGCAGTTTTGGCTAAATATATTGCTATTTGGGTTAAAAATTCTCACTTAGTAGATATAGAAGTAGCTGCAAGATTGGCTAAAGCAGATTTAACTACAGAAATGGTAGGAGAATTTCCTGAATTGCAAGGTGTTATGGGTTGTTATTATGCTAAAGCAGAAAATTTATCACCTGCTATTGCTAATGCAATTAGAGACCATTATAAGCCCAGATTTTTAGCTGATAATTGTCCAGTTGAACCAACTGCACTTTGTGTTGCTTTAGCTGACCGTATTAATAATTTAGTAAGTCTTACTTTAGTAGGTGAAAAAGCTTCTGGTTCAAAAGATCCTTATGGCTTACGCAGATCAGCTATTGCTATTGTAAAAATTATTTTAGAGCAAAAAATTAATTTGCCGTTAAATTTAATATTAGATAAATCATTAAGTAATTATAATTTTTTACAAAAGCAGGCAATAAAATTTTATCCTGATATTGAGCCCAAGCAATTAAAATTACAGCTTAAAAATGAACTTATAGTTTTTGTTTTTGATAAATTAAGAAATTTATTAAAGGAACAAAATATAGCCCATGATATTATTAATGCTGTATTTAATAATTATGCAATTGATGATTTAAGTAGAATTTATAATATATGTATTTTACTTGCCAATAAGTTAAATACGATAGAAGGACAGAGATTTTTAGCTGCATATAATAGAGCTGCAAATATTTATTTAAAAGCTGAATCAGTAGATGGTGTGTCATATAATAAGCGTTTACATCTTTTAATGTGGCGCGAAGAAAGTGAGAAGCATTTATATGCTACTTATAAAAATGTTAAATCAGCTTTACCTAATTTGCTTAAAGAGCATAATTATGAGGATGCCTTTTTAAAAATAACCGAATTAACTGAGCCTATTGAAAGTTTTTTTCAAAAATTAGTGATTAACGATAATGATAAAAATGTTAGACAAAACAGGCTAAAATTACTTGCAACTCTGTGTAATACTGTTAATAATTTTGCCAATTTTAGTAAAATCGAAAAATCTTTTAACAATAAAAATTAATAAATATGACTAAATGGGTATATAATTTTGGTGATGGGCAGGCAGAAGGAGATGCTGCAATGCGTAATCTTTTAGGTGGTAAAGGAGCAAATTTGGCAGAAATGTCTAAAATTGGTATTCCCGTACCTTTAGGTTTTACTATTACTACAGAAGTATGTACTTATTATTATAGCAATAATCATGCTTACCCTGAAGAACTAGCTTCTGAGTTAGATGATGCTATTAAAAATATAGAGCAAAAATTAGGTAAAAAATTTGGTGATCTTGAAAATCCTTTATTAGTTTCAGTAAGATCTGGGGCAAGAGCTTCAATGCCGGGTATGATGGATACAGTATTAAATTTAGGTATTAATGCTGATATTGCAGCAGCTATGGCAGCTAAAACTGGTAATGCTAGATTTGCTTATGATTCTTATCGTCGTTTTATTCAAATGTATGCAGATGTGGTATTAAATGTTGACCATTTTGAATTTGAACAAATTTTAGCAGAGAAGAAAAGAGCTAAAAATGTAACGGAAGATATAGCTTTGACTGCTGAAGATTTACAAGAATTAGCGGAAGAATTTAAAGATAAAGTAGAAGAAATTACTGGTTCATCTTTTCCTGAAGATGCTAAAGAGCAATTATGGGGAGCAATAGGTGCGGTTTTTAATTCTTGGATGACTGAAAGAGCTATTACTTATCGTAAATTAAATGAAATTCCTGAGGAATGGGGTACAGCGGTTAATATTCAGTCTATGGTTTTTGGTAATATGGGTGATAATTGTGCTACAGGAGTTGCCTTTACTAGAGACCCTTCTACGGGAGAAAAAATTTTTTATGGTGAATATTTAATTAATGCGCAAGGAGAAGATGTAGTTGCAGGAATTAGAACTCCATGTCCAATTACCTTAGCTGCTAAAGCTAAGCAAAATAGTAATTTACTAGCTATGGAAGAAGCTTTACCAGAATTATATCAGCAATTAGTGCAATTATATCAAAAGTTAGAAGCTCATTATTGTGACATGCAAGATATTGAATTTACCATTGAAAATGGTAAATTATGGATATTACAAACCAGAAATGGTAAAAGAACTGCTAAGGCAAGTATTAAAATAGCTGCAGATATGTTGGCAGAGGGTTTAATTTCTGAGCAGGAGGCTTTGCTTAGAATTGATCCTATTTCGTTAGATCAATTATTACATCCTACATTAGATCCAGAAGATAAAAAAGAGATTATAACTAAAGGTTTACCGGCCTCTCCTGGTGCGGCAGTTGGTAAGATAGTTTTTTCTGCAGAAGCAGCAGAGCTGGCTCTGGCTAGAAAAGAAGATGTGATTTTAGTAAGAATAGAAACTAGTCCAGAAGATATTAGCGGTATGCATGCTTCTAAAGGTATTTTAACTGCAAGAGGTGGTATGACTTCACATGCGGCAGTAGTGGCAAGAGGTATGGGTAAGCCATGTGTTAGTGGGGCTGGAGAATTAATAATAGATCAGCAGCAGAAAAGCTTAAAAATTAAGGATTTAACCTTCAAGGAAGGGGATTACATTACTATTAATGGAGCAACTGGTGAGGTAATGTCTGGTAAAGTCAGGACTATAGAGGCTAATTTATCAGCAGAATTTAATAATATTATGTTACTAGCTGATAAATATCTTAAGCTGCAAATTAGAACTAATGCAGAAACACATTTAGATTGTCAAGCAGCAGTAAAATTTGGTGCCGAAGGTATTGGTTTATGTAGAACAGAGCATATGTT